>JANOKY010000339.1:0-7311 GCA_031419635.1 Burkholderiales bacterium
GCAGCCGGTCCAGGCTCAGCAGCAACCAGCGGCAGAGCTGCTGGTCGAGCGAATGGTGGCGGTTGCAGACCGCCGTTTGCGACATCTGCGTGATCAGCGCCTGGGTGTAGCGCAGCAGCAGGTGCAGCACCGGCGCACGGCAACGAGCTGGCGATGACCCAGGAGCTGATCGCCAACATGCTCGGCGTGCGCCGCGAAGGCGTCACCGAAGCGGCGCTGAAGTTGCAGGACGCCGGGCTGATCCGCTACGCCCGCGGACGCATCACGGTGCTCGACCGGCCGGGCCTCGAGCAGCGCACCTGCGAGTGCTATGCAGTGGTCAAGGCCGAGTACGACCGGCTGCTGCCAGACAGGCAGGCAACGTAGCACTGAGCGGCGGCAACAGGGCGTGAGCCCAGAGCCGCTCGGGAAACGCCAGCGTGTTGTGCTCGGCGCAAACCTCGAACAGCGACTGCATGCGGCCGGGGCGGCAGAAGTCGGCGATCGGGTAGGCACAGAAGACTTCGGCGCCATGGGCTGCGGCCAGCCGGTCGACGATGGCTTCGAGGACGATTGCGTCTTCGGGCTGCCCGGCCGCTAGCAGGGTGGGGGCCGGGTCACCGACCAGGCGTGCGCGCCGCGTGCTGCCGTCCACCGGCGGGCCCAGCACGCTGGCCAGCAACACGCGCGCCTTTGACAGGTCGAGCCGGCCACCGACCTGCATGGCGGCCAACGCGTCGTGGGTGTCGATGGCCCGGTAGCTGCCGCGATGGCTGTGCGCGGCATCGGTGCGCAGGCCCTGCGCGCGCAGGCGCTGCGCGACGGCACGGCGGTTCGGCGCGGTCAGCACCACAACGCAGGCGTCGCCCGCGCGCAGGCCGGCGGCGATGAAATCACTGGCGGCGTCAGCCGGGTAGGCCTGGTCGTAGAAGTGAACCGCGTGACCGCAGGCTGTAGCGGGCGTGCCGCCTGACATCGATCGATGGCTCATGGCCTGTGTATAGCCGCCGCGCTGCCGGCCGTCTGTTCGACAACACACAGTTCCGTAGGACGCGGCTGACAACAACAACCGGCCACAGCCGATAGCTGGCGCTGCCTTGCGTCGCGATCATCGGGCATGAACCCACACCACAACCAATTGCTCGCCGCCCTGCCTGCCGCCGAGTGGGCGCGCTGGCAGCAGCACCTCGAACCGGTCGAGTTGGCTTATGCCCAGGTGCTTTTCGAATCGGGCAGCACGCCGGCCTCGGTGGTGTTCCCGACCACGGCCGTGGTCTCGCTGTCGTACATCACGCGCGACGGTTCGTCGGCCGAGGTGGCGGTGGTCGGCAACGAAGGCATGGTCGGCATCTCGCTGATCATGGGCGGCGACGCAATGCCGGGCCGGGCCCTGGTCCAATGCGCCGGGCAGGGCTACCGCTTGAGCGCGCAACTGATCCAGGCCGCCATGGCGCGTGGCGGCGCGGTGCTCAAGCTGCTGCTGCGCTACACCCAATCACTGATCGTGCAGACGGCGCAAACCGCGGCCTGCAACCGCCACCACACGATCGCGCAACAAGTCAGCCGCCGCCTGCTGATGGCGCTGGACCGTTCGCATTCCGACGAAATGGCGATGACCCAGGAAGCGGTGGCCCACCTGCTCGGCGTGCGCCGCGAAGGCGTCACCGCCGCGGCGCAAAAGCTGCAGCAGGCCGGCCTGATCCGCTACCGCCGCGGCCACATCGCGGTGCTCGACCGCCAGCGCCTGGAGCAACACACCTGCGAGTGCTATGCGGTGGCGAAGAAGGAATACCAGCGCCTGCTGCCGATGCGGCTGGCCGCGTGAGCGGCTGTATTCTTGACGGCTATGTACGTTGGCAGACCGACAACCGGGCGGCCGGGCCTCACAGTCGGCACGACGAGGAACGCGGCACGTCACGGCCGTCCTCGTTGGCTCGCCCGGTTTTTTGCAGGGGCGGGCACCATAACCATGAGCCAAGATGGCCGCCGCCCAGAACCACTTGATCGAGCGCCTCCCGCGCAAAGACCGCACCCGCCTGCTCGCCGTTTGCGAGCCGGTTCAACTGGTGCTGGGCGAAGTGCTGTGCGAGCCCGGCAAGGCCACGCGGTATGTCTGGTTCCCGATCGACGGCTTCATCTCGATGGTGGCGCCGATCGACGCCAAGCCGGCGCTGGAAGTCGGCATGGTCGGCCGCGAAGGCATGCTCGGCGCGCAATTGGCGCTGGGGGTGGCCACGGTGCCACTGCATGCACTGGTGCAAGGGGCGGGCTCGGCGCTGCGCGTTGGCGCCACCGCGTTTCGCGCCGAGCTGGCCCGCAGCCCGGCGCTGCAACGCGTGCTCAACCGCTACCTGTATGTGTTGATGGCGCAGTTGACGGGCTCTGCGGCCTGCCTGCGCTTTCACGAGATCGGCCCGCGCCTGGCGCGCTGGCTGCTGATGAGCCAGGACCGTGCCCACGCCGCGCGCTTCCATGTGACGCACGAATTCCTGGCCTACATGCTCGGCGTGCGCCGGGTCGGCGTCACGGCCGCGGCCAGTGGCTTGCAGCGCAACGGCCTGATCGAGTACCCCCGCGGCGAGATGGCGGTGCTCGACCGCAAGGGCCTCGAAGCGGCGGCCTGCGACTGCTACGCCAACGATCGCCAGGCCTACGCCGACCAGTTCGCTTGATTGAGCCGTCGCGCGCAGAGTCGGCTCGATGAGCACGCTGCCCGACGCTGCGGACCACAACGAAGCCGCCACGCAAGCGGCGCTCGATTCCGAAGCCCATCCCGAGCCGGCCCTGCTGGCGCCCGCGCCCGATGACCCGCATGTGCTGCTGAACACGCCGGTCGACGTGCGCAGCGCCTCGCTGGCCGTGCTGGCCGTGCTGGCCAGCCTGTACGTGCTGCACTGGGCTGCGGCGGTCTTCATCCCGCTGCTGCTGGGTCTGACTTTCAGCTATGCGCTGACACCGCTGGTCAACCGCCTGGTGCGCCTGCACCTGCCGCGCGCGCTGGCCGCAGCGCTGCTGTTGATTGGCATCGTGGGCGGCGTCGGCTCGATCACCTGGTCGCTCAGCGACGACGCAGCGACGATGATCCAAGGCCTGCCCGACGTGGCGCAGAAGCTGCGACGCGGCATCGCCAGCCAGCGCAACCAGGGGCCGGCCAGCACCATTGCACAGGTGCAGAAAGCCGCCACCGAACTCGAGCGCGCCGCCGAAGACGGGGCCAGTCCGGCACCCACCCGCAACGTCACCAAGGTGCAGATCGAGCAACCCAAGTTCGACGTCAAGAATTACCTCTGGACCGGCACGCTCGGCCTGATGGGCGCCATCGGCCAGGCCATGGTGGTGCTGTTCGTGACCTTCTTCCTGCTGGTCTCGGGCGACACCTTCCGGCGCAAGATGGTCAAGATCGCCGGGCCCACGTTCGGCCAGAAGCGGCTCACGCTGCAGGCGCTGGACGAGATCGACCTACAGATCCAGCGCTACCTGATGGTCCAGGTGTTCACCAGCGCGCTGGTGGGCGTGGCCACTTGGCTGGCCTTCTGGTGGATCGGCGTCGAGCATGCCGGTGTCTGGGGTGTGGCCAGCTTCGTGCTCAACTTCATTCCCTACTTTGGCAGCATCGTCGTCACCGGTGCGTCCGCCGTGCTCGGCTTCGTGCAGTTCGGCAGCTTCGAGATGGCGCTGCTGATCGCCGGCGCCACCTTGGTCATCAACAGCATCGAGGGCTACATCCTCACCCCCTGGCTGACCGGCCGCGCCAGCCGCATGAACCCGGTGGCGGTGTTCGTCGGCGTGCTCGCCTGGGGCTGGCTGTGGGGCCTGTGGGGCCTGTTCCTCGGCGTGCCGATCCTGATGGCCATCAAGGCCGTGTGCGACCGCGTCGATGACCTCAAGGCGGTGGGCGAGTTGCTCGGCGATTGATTGCCCGCACGTTCGATCAGCCGCCCTGCACCTTTTGCCGCTGCACCTCGTCGCGCTTGAGGTACAGGTACTCGGCCAGGTCGAGCTCATGCAGTTGCACCGGATAGCGCTCGACGCCGCGGTGCCAATCGTTCAAGCGCTTGGCCAGTTGCTGCGGCGCCGGGGTGGCCAGCGAACCGAGGTAGGCCTCGATCGCCAGGTAGTAGCGCATCGTGTTGCGCTCGATCACGCCGCGGGTGCTGCCGATGAAGATTGGCTGGCCGCTGGGCTGGGTGCCGACGACGGAGAAGCCGACCTTGTCGCGCCCGACGGTGGCCAGGTAGCCGTGCATCGCGATGCGCGCGGCCATGCCGTAGGCGTAGGCGTAGGACATGTGCAGGAAGCTATGGCCGGCGTCCAGCGCCACCACTTCGAGCACGATGCGGTAGCGGCTGGTGCCCAGCGGCCCTTCGTCGGAATGCAGTTGCACTTGCAGGTAGTCGGGCTGCGAGGTGACCACGCTGTAGGCGAACTCGAACGCATAGGCGTCGGCCAGCGGCTGGTCGAACTTGCGCCCGATCATCAGGCCCAGCGATTCGCCAGCTTTGGCGTTCGAGGCCAGGCAGCGCTTGACGTTGAGGTGCAGGATCAGGATGTCGCACCAATGCTCGATGCCCTGCAACGCCGGCCCGGCCGCGGCGAAGGGCTGGTCAATGCGGGCGTAGATGTCGCCCTTGAGGTCGCCGGCGTTCTCCTTCGACTGGAGCACCAGCGGGCGGCCGAAGGCGTTGCTGGCCAGGGCCTCGCGCAGGGTGGCATGGCGTGCCTTCAGCGAAGCCGCGTCCTGGGCCTGCGCCAGCGGCGCGGCCGCCAGCGCGCAGAGCAATGCAGCGCGCAGCCAGCGCAGCAGATTCAAGGGTCGGACTTCATGCATGGTCATTGCAGAGCCTAGTTCGTCGCCAGGGTGGCGTCTGTTCGCAGCACCACACAGGCCGCAGGGCCGTAGGACAGCGGCGCTGCGCGCACAAGCCCGCCACTGACAAGCCTTCGTGGCCTTGGCCGGCTGCGCCGCTGCGCGGCGCAGCCGAGACTGAGCCCAGCCGTGCTTGATGTGCGGCCTGGAGATGGTGATGGTCATGCCCCTGGTTGCTGTGCTGCCCTTGTTTGAGGTTCGTTTCATGTCATTGTTCCGGCAAGGGCGCGGGCTGGCATTCCCCTGCGATGCCCAAGGCCATGTCGATCTGGACGCGCTGAGCGACCGCGCGCGCAACAACTACCTGTTCGCGCGGGCGATGGTCGGCCGTGACAACGCGGCGCCACGGGTATGCCGGCCGGGCGCTTCGGAAAACTGATCGCCGCGCCGGACCTGTAGGAGCCAGCCCACAAGCAGAGCCGGTGGTCACCGATGGCGGCGCGTGCGCGCAGGGCCGAGCATGGGGCCCTGTTGAAAAGCCGGAGCTGCGCATGAGAACCCAAACACAGAAGAGGGCCAAGCTGAACCGGTTCGCGGTGTTGATCGAACCGATGTCGGTGCTCATGCGTTCACCGCGCAGCGCAGCCCCATGACGCCGAGGGCGGCGCGGCTCGCGCCGCTGCCACGGCGCTGGCCCTACGCCGTGGCGGCCACGTTGCTGGCCTTGGCTGCGGCGGTGGCCATCGGCGAGTGGCTTGGCTGGCCGTTCCTGGCCGCGCCGGTGCAGCGGCTGCTATCGGATCGGCTCGAACGCCGCGTCGTGCTCTCCGATGGTGGTGGCATCGACACCGACCCCAACACCGTTCACGACGAAGACTTTTCGCTGCGCTTCATCGGCGGGCTGCGCCTGCACGCCACGCAACTAGAGATCGCCGCGCCGGATTGGAGCAGTGCGCCGCACTTGCTTCGCGCGCGCAATGTCGAGCTCGAACTCGGCTACGGCGACCTCTGGCGCGCGCACCGCGGCCAGCGCCTGCGCATCGAGCGCTTGCAGGCCAGCAGCCTGGACGCGCAGCTCGAGCGGCAGGCCGATGGCCGCGCGTCATGGCAGTTCAGGCCGGCACCCACCGCAGCACCGCTCGAGCCGCTGGTGCTGCCGCAATGGGGCAGCCTGCAGGTCGGCAACGGCCTGGTGCATTACCGGGATGTGCCGCTGGCGATCGATGTGCAAGCCCGCTTGTCATTGCAAGGCGATGCGGTGCCAGCGAGTGCACCAACCACCCCCGGCCAGCGCCTGCAAGTCGGCATCAGCGGGCTGGTGCGCAAGCTGCCGGTGAAGATCGACGCGGTGGCCTACGGCGTGCTGCCCTGGGCCGCGGGCGATGTGCCGACCGAGCCGGTGCCAGTGAGCGTGCAGGCCAGCGTCGGCCGCGCCCAGCTCAGCTTCCAGGGCACCGCCACCGATGCCACGCGCTTGGCCGGCCTGACCGGGCGCTTCAACCTGAAGGGCCCGTCGCTGGCGGCGGTGGGTGATGCCGTCGGCGTGACGCTACCAACCACTGCGGCGTTTCGCATGGATGGCCTGTTGCGCGTGCAGGGCGACACCTGGCGCACGGTGATCAAAGACGCCACGATTGGCAGCAGCCGCTTGAACGGCGCGTTCGTTTACGAGGCCGCCCGCGACCCGCCCTTGCTGTCAGGGCGGCTGGGCGGCGCGCGGTTGATGCTGGTCGACCTCGGGCCGGTGGTCGGCACCACGGCCGCCGTGCCGGCCGTGGCCGTGGGCACCGGGCTGGTGGTCAAGCCGAGCACGGCCCCGGGCAAGGTGCTACCGAACCGACCGTTCGACCTGCCGAGCTTGCGCGCGATGGATGCCAACGTGCTGATCGACATCGCCAACGTCGACCTCAACACCTCGTACCTCGAACCGCTGCAACCTTTGCGCGGCCACCTGCAATTGACGGGCGGTGTGCTCAGCGTGCGCGATCTCGATGCGCGCACTGCGCAGGGCCAGCTCAAGGGCGATTTGGGGCTGGATGGGCGCAACACCTTGGCCCTGTGGACCGCCAACCTGCGCTGGGACGGCGTGCGCCTGGAGCGCTGGATCCACCAGGCCCGCGCCAACGCCGCGCCGCCGTTCGTCTCGGGCAAGCTGAGCGGCCAGGCCACGCTGGCCGGGCAGGGCCGTTCGACGGCGGAGATCCTGGCCAGCCTCAAAGGCCAGGTGCGCAGCGAGCTGCGCGGCGGCAGTGTCTCGCACCTGATGATCGAGGCCGCGGGCCTGGACATCGCGCAGAGCCTGGGCGTGATGATCAAGGGCGACGATGCCTTGCCGGTGAGTTGCGCGGTGGCCGACCTGGCGGCCGACCGCGGCGTGCTGCGCACGCGGGTGGTGGTGCTCGACACCAGCGACTCGACGGTCTGGATCGACGGCAGCTTGTCGATGGTCAGCGAGCAGCTCGATCTGCGTGCGGTGGTCAGCCCGAAGGACAAGAGCCCGCTGGCGTTGCGTTCGCCGCTGCGCC
>JANOKY010000340.1:0-3012 GCA_031419635.1 Burkholderiales bacterium
GGGCAAGTTCTCGGTCGAGGAGTTCGAGACCGCGCACACCCAGTTCAAGGCCACCGGCAGGCCGCTGATCTACACCTACTTCAAGAATCCGCCCGGTCCGGGCGACGCCGACCCCGGGCCCGAATACGACACCGCGCGCACGCTGCAGGCTCGGTTGGCAACCGCCGGGCATTTCATCACCCCGTACCAAAGCGTGGATGGATTGATCGACCATTTCACGCAGCAACTCGACAAGTTGCAGGCCAAGGGCGTGATCCGCGGCAATGCCCCAGCCTCCCCGCCAAGTGGCACGCCGACGAACCAAGCCACCCTCAGCGGCAGCGGCGCGATCGCCCAGGGCACGGACGCCCAGGCGGTGGGTGCCGGCGGCGTGGCCGTTGGCGGCAACAACTCCGCCCCGATCAATACGGGCAATCAGACGCACGTCCACACCGGAGGCGGCGCCTATGTGGGGGGCAACGTCAGCGTCAAAGGCGGCGGCGATTTCGTCGGCAGGGACAAAGTGATCCACGGCGTGACATCAACCGACCTGCCTGCGGTCTTCGCCATGCTGTTGGCGGCGATCAACCAACACACCGAACCGGCCGCCAAGGAGCTGGTCGCCGAGCAAGTGGCAGAGATTCAGGCTGAGGCTACCCAAGCGCCCGCGCAGCGCAACGACAAGCGCTTGGCGCGTCTCGTCGAGGGCCTGGTGGACCTGGTGCCCGGTGCCGTCGGTGCGGTAGTGGGTGCGTTCGCGTCGCCGCTGATGGCCGCCGTTGCGGGCCCGGTCACAGCGGCCGTGCTGGCCCAGTTCAAGAAATCCTGAAGCCAACAGCAGACGCCGTCCATGCCGCGCTCACCCACACCCGCGCCCGCAACCGACCCCGACGACGAAAGCGCCGCCGCCATACAGCGCCAGATCGCCGATCTGCAAGCGAAGCTGGCGCGCAAGCAGGCTGCAACAGCCGAGTCGGCCGCCAGTCCGAAACCGAGGAAGGCTGCCACCACCCGCGTCAAGACCGGCGGCGGCGCGGCTGTACTGGGCTCGGTCAAGCTGAGCAACGGGCACTTCATCGGCCGCGACTCGATCCGCATCGTCAACCAGATCGTCAAGACGGGCGAGGACGCCGAAGACGCGCAACTCGCGTTGGCCAGCTACCTGCATGCGCTGGTCACCGATCTGGCCGGCCTGCGCCTGGGCGAGATCGACGCCAGCACCGACCAGACGCGTCAGACGCCGCTGCAATTGCCCGACATCTATGTTGCGCTCAACACCACCTTCAGGTTGCCCGAAGGCAAGTCTCTGGAACAAGCCCTGGCGGCCCAGGACGTGGGCGAGACGCTGCTGGGCTCGCGCGGCAACACGCCGGAGATGCGCAACGCCACGGCGCTCGATGCCCTGGCCACTTGCCCACAGCTCACGTTGCTCGGCGCGCCGGGCAGCGGCAAGAGCACCTTCGGCGCCCATGTCCTGCTGGCCCTGGCGCAGGCCTGGCAAGGGCAGCACAAGCAACTCGGCGGGCTCGGCAAAGGCTGGGGGCACGGCCGGCTATTGCCGGTGCGCGTGGTGCTGCGCCGCTTTGCCGAGCAACATGCGGGTGGCGCCACGAAGCTGACGGCCGGCGACCTCTGGACCTTCATCGGGCAAGACCTTCACGACGGCGGCTGGGGTGTCGCCGAACAGGCCATGACCTTCGTGCAGCGCCTGGCCCGCCGGCATGGCGCCCTGGTGCTGTTCGACGGCCTGGACGAATGCGGCGACGTGGCCCGCCGCGATCGCGTGCTGGCGGCAGTGCGCGCCTTCATGGGCAACGAATCGGTCAAGTCGCGTTTCCTGCTCACGGCGCGGCCGTATGCGTTCCCCTCGGGCGCTGACGCGCACAAAGGGGTCTTCGAGCTGGCCGATTTCAACGACGACCAGATCGAGCACTTCATCACCGCCTGGTATGCCGCGCTGGCCAGGCGTGGCTGGCGCACCGAAGCCGTTGCCACGGCCAAGCGCGCCGAGTTGATAGCCGCCTACCCGCGCAGCGACCTGTTGCCGCTGGCCCGCAACCCATTGCTATTGACGCTGATGGCCACGCTGCACAGCAACCGCGGCCGCCTGCCCGACGACCGCGTGCAGCTCTACGACGAAACCGTGGAACTGCTGCTGCAGCGCTGGAACAAGGATGTCGGCGCCGACCGCGCGCTGCTCGATGCGCTGGGCATCCCAAGCCTCACGCTGGGCCACTTGCGTGGCGTTCTGGAGGCCCTGGCTTTCCAGGTCCACGAGGCCAACGCCGGCAAGAGCGGCGTGGCCGAGATCGGCGAAGACCAGTTGGTACGCGCCTTCCGCCCGCTGCTGGCCGGCAGCAAGGACAAGGCCGACCAGGTGGTGGAGTTCATCGAGCGCCGCGCCGGCCTGCTGTTGGGGAAGGGTGAGCGCGACGGCGAGCGCCGGTTCACGTTTCCGCACCGCACGTTTCAGGAGTTCCTCGCCGCCTGCCACCTGCACACACGCGAGAACTTTGCCCGGGAATGCCGGCGCCTGGCCGACGCCAGCGCCGGCCATTGGCGCGTGGTGTTGCCGCTGGCCGCGCGCCTGGCCAAGGCCGAGCGCGGCGCCACTGCGGCCGATGAACTGGTGGGCGGCATTGACGTGGAAACGGCGCGTGGCCGCGTCGCGCTCACCGCCGCGCACTGGGAGCGCGCCATGCTGGCGGGGATGCAATTGCAGGAAATCGGCGCCGGCCAGCTCGGCCTGAGCGATCGAACGCGCGCAGTGCTGGCCCGCGTGAAAGGCTGGCTGGTTGCTGGCTTGCCGCTGCACCCGGACGATGGTGGCCTACCGGCCGCGCAACGCGCACAGGCCGGCGATGTGCTCGCGGCGCTCGGTGACCCGCGCTTCGATGCGGCTCGCTTCCACCTGTCCGCCAATGAGTCGCTCGGCTTCGTCCACATCGCCGCCGATCCGGCGTTTTGCATCGGCACACGAAAAGCCGACGCCCAGCGTGTGGCGGAGATCGTCGGGTACGCCGTGGAAGAGGA
>JANOKY010000341.1:0-10873 GCA_031419635.1 Burkholderiales bacterium
ATGCGCAAGCCGCGCTCGATCAGCGCCTTGGCCAGCGCATCGGCGTTTTTCACCACTTGCTGCTGATACTCTTTGAATTCGGGGGACAAGGCTTCTTTGAATGCGACAGCCTTGCCGGCGATCACATGCATCAGCGGGCCACCCTGGATGCCGGGGAAGATGGCGCCGTTGATCTTCTTGGCGATGGCCTCGTCGTTCATCAGGATGATGCCGCCGCGCGGGCCGCGCAGGCTCTTGTGCGTCGTCGAGGTCACTACGTCGGCGTGCGGAACGGGGTTGGGATAGACGCTGGCGGCTATCAACCCGGCGTAGTGCGCCATATCGACCATGAAGATCGCGCCCACCGCCTTGGCTACCTTGGCGAAGCGCTCGAAGTCGATGCGCAGGCTGTAGGCCGAGGCACCGGCGATGATCAGCCTGGGCTTGGCCTCGTGCGCCAGCCGCTCCATCGCGTCGTAGTCGATCGCCTCATTGGCATCCAGGCCGTAGCTCACCACCTTGAACCACTTGCCGCTCATGTTCAGCGCCATGCCGTGCGTGAGGTGGCCACCTTCGGCCAAGCTCATGCCCATGATCGTGTCGCCGGGCTGGAGCAGGCCAAAGAACACGGCCTGGTTGGCCTGCGAGCCCGAGTTGGCCTGCACATTGGCGAAGTTGGCGCCGAACAATTGCTTCAGCCGGTCGATCGCCAGTTGCTCGACCACATCAACGTTTTCGCAGCCGCCGTAGTAGCGCTTGCCGGGGTAGCCCTCGGCGTACTTGTTGGTCAGTTGCGAGCCTTGCGCGGCCATCACTGCGGGCGAGCAGTAGTTCTCGCTGGCGATCAGCTCGATGTGCTCTTCCTGGCGCCGGTTTTCGGCCTGGATGGCGGCCCAGATCGCAGGGTCGGTTTGGGCAAGGGTGTGCTGGGTACGGTCGAACATGCTGGCAGTCCACTTCGGGGTGAAGGGCCATCGCGGCGACCCGGCGTTGCGGGTCGGACGGAGGGCTGCCCAGGCGCACGGCTGACACAGCCCGATGGGCACGTGTATCGTGCCAACAAGCCGCCCGCGCTTCCCGGTGGTAGGCCACCTCAGGCGGCGCGCGCCGCCCTATCGCCAGTTGCGCAGGGCCGCAGTGTAGCGGCTGCTCAGACGGGCCGGCGCAGCAGGGCTAGCTGTTCGCTGGCAGCGGCCGGCGTCGGCTGCTCGGCCTGCGCGGGGGTCGCGGCAGAGGCTTCGTCTGGCGTTGTGACGGCACGCACGCGCAGCACCACGCCCGATTGCGGAACGGTAACCGCCACGCTCTTGCCGGCAGCGACCTGGCGCAGGTGAGCCTGCTCGCTCAGCACCTTGCTGGCATAGCCGCCGTCTTCGGGCAGGTTGGCGGCGCCAACGTAGTAGCGCAGTCCCTCTTCCAGGCTGCCGGCCCGCGCAATGCACTCCTTGAGTACCTGCACGCCAACGCGCAGGTTGGTCAACGGGTCGAACGCTGCATGGTTGCCGCCAAAGGCGACATATTTGTCGTCGTGGATGCGGGTCATCACCTGCATCAGGCCCTGCGCACCGACCGGGCTCTGGGCAAACGGGTTGAACCTGGATTCGACCGCCATGATCGCCAGGATCAGGGTCGGGTCTAGACGGGTCCGCTGGCCCACGCTCCAGGCCTCCTGCACCAGGCGGCTGATCGGCTCCGGCGCCACCTTGTAGCGGCGCGAAATCCATTGCGCCACCGCCGCCTGCTGGCGGTTCAGGTCGCGCGGGTCGGCGGCTGTGGCGCGGCTCACGGCGTCAGGCTCGGCCATCGCCAGCAGCAGATCGCCGTCGCGCTCGGCGCGGGCCAAATGGCGTTCCTGCAGCCAGCCGAAGGCGTACTTCTCGGCGCCATGGCGCATCTCGGGCTGGCCACCGAAGAAGACCAGAACGGTCAAGACCACCAGGCCGACAAAGGCCAGGCCGTTGTGGCTGACTTCGAGCAAGCCGTTGCCCACGTCGCGGCTAAACACGGCACAAGCGGTGCGGGTCGATCGAAGAACATCAAGCGTTTTCAAGTCGTTCCCTTTCGAGCTGCCGGTTTGTCGCGCAGCACCCTCGGCGGGCGAGAGGCGGTGCGCCATAGGCGGCAGTGATAATCGTCTGCGGACTGTGGTGGCACCGGTGCTTTGGCACAGATCGCCATCGAGATCGCCGCCTGGAAGTGCGGGTTAACCCTGAACTTCTCAGGACCGGCAAATTCTAGGAAGCCGAGTAATAACCAGTCAAGCATTTGTAAATTGAAAGTCATCCGATAAAAAATATATGAATTACCGTGATTTGCGCGACTTTATGCGCCAGCTCGAAGCGCTTGGTGAGTTGCGCCGGATCGCGGATCCCGTATCGGCGCGGCTGGAAATGACAGCGCTCGCTGACCGCGTGCTGCGAGCGGGCGGGCCGGCGATGCTGGTTGAACATCCAGTGGGTTACAAAATTCCCGCTCTGATCAATCTGTTCGGCACCCCGAGACGGGTGGCGCTGGGCATGGGCACCGAAGGCTTGGAGGGGCTGCGCGATGTTGGCCGCGTGCTCGCCAGCTTGAAAGAACCCGAGCCGCCGCGCGGCTTGAAAGACGCCGGTCGCCTGCTGCAAATGGTCAAGGCACTGTGGGACATGAAACCTGCAACCGTCCGCCGGGCGCATTGCCAGGAAGTGGTGCTCGAAGTTGCGGATGTCGATCTGAGCCTATTGCCGGTACAGACTTGCTGGCCCGACGATGCTGGCCCCTTGATCACCTGGGGGCTGACGATCACGCGTGGCCCGCAGTCGGTGCCGGCGCCGCGCCTGCGCCAGAACCTGGGCATCTACCGGCAACAGGTGATTGGCCGGCGCGAAGTGATCATGCGCTGGCTGGCGCATCGCGGCGGTGCGCTCGACTTCCGCGACTTCGCTCGTGCCAACCCCGGCCAGCGGTTCCCGATCGCGGTGGCACTGGGCGCCGACCCGGCCACGATCCTGGGCGCTGTGACACCCGTGCCAGACACCCTCTCGGAATACCAGTTCGCCGGCCTGCTGCGCGGCAGCCGCACCGAAGTGGCCGACACGAGCATCGGCGAAGGCGCACTCAAGCTCCAGGCACCGGCCAGCGCCGAGTTCGTGCTCGAAGGTCACATCCCCACCGCAGCGGCCGGCTTCGCGGCCGAAAGCGAATTGGGCGTGAAACTCGCCGAGCGCGGCGGCTACCTGCATGCCCTGGAAGGCCCGTTCGGCGACCACACCGGTTACTACAACGAGCAGGATTGGTTCCCGGTTTTCCGCATCGACCGCATCACGCACCGCCGCGATCCGATCTACCACTCGACCTACACCGGCAAGCCGCCCGATGAGCCGGCAATCCTGGGCGTGGCGCTGAATGAAGTGTTCGTGCCGATCCTGCAAAAGCAGTTTCCCGAGATCGTTGACTTCTATCTGCCGCCCGAGGGTTGCAGCTACCGGCTGGCGGTGATCTCGATCAAGAAAGCCTACCCGGGGCACGCCAAGCGGGTGATGTTCGGACTGTGGAGCTTCCTGCGCCAGTTCATGTACACCAAGTTCATCGTCGTCACCGACGACGACGTGAACATCCGCGACTGGAAAGAAGTGGTCTGGGCCATCACCACACGGGTCGACCCGGTGCGCGACACCACGCTGGTCGAGAACACGCCCATCGACTACCTCGATTTCGCCTCGCCGGTGAGTGGCCTGGGCGGCAAGATGGGCCTGGACGCAACCAACAAGTGGCCAGCAGAGACGGCCCGCGAATGGGGCCGCACCATCAGCATGCCCGCCGAGGTGACGCAGCGCGTGTCGGCATTGTTCGACGCGCTGATGTCGCCGCCCCCGCGGTGAGTCCGTGTCGCGCGATGTCAATCGCACAATCACAATCAGTGCGCGGCAGGCGATTGCCACAGTGGCCTTGCAGGGCACACACCATCGGCTCATGATCGCTACGCCTGTTCATACAGGCACAACCAGCGGTGCAGTCTCTGCGCCGAGGAGCCCGGGATCAATTTCCTCCCGAGCCCCGAAAGGTGGCGTCAGCCACCCGCCCCTCCCACCTCGGTGTGGAGGGGTTTCGCTTTTATGGCTAACTAAAACTCGGGCCAGCGCCGGGCCGCTCCCAAGCGGCCCGAGATCCCCTTGGGGGGCGCGAGCGCAGCGAGCTTGGGGCTGTCATTTATGCGCCCAGCCACCAGCCGATCTTTTCGCGCAGCACCGCGCGCACCAGCAGGAAGCCCTCCGACGACGGCATCCAACGCAGCGTCGGCCGCTCGACGCGCGCGGCCAGGCCCATCGGCGCCGGCACGATCTGCCACTTCGCGCCGACGTGGGCAGAGGCCTGCTGGAATGCGCGCAGCGCGCGCGGCATGTGCCAGCCATGCGTCACCAGCACCACCTGCTCGATCTTTTCTTCGCGCAGCAGCGCGGCGGCGTACTGCGCGTTCTCGCGGGTGTCGCGCGAGCGCGATTCGACCCAGCGCAATGGCCGGCCGAACTCTCGGGTGGCGATCTCGGCCGCCACTTCGGCCTCCGACGCCCCCGGCTGCGCGGCGTGGCCCAGGCCGCCGCTGAACATCAGCGGTGCGCTGGTCTGGCGGCCGAGCCAGATGCCGAAGCGCAGCCGCTCCAGCGCCAGCGGGCTCAGGCTGGCCACGCCGTACTCGGGCGCGCTGGATTCGCGGCCACCGCCGAGCACAACGACGGCCACCGCCGAGCGGGCCACCATGCTGCGTTTTAGCGCGGCGATGCGCTCGGTGGTCAAGGCCGGCGGAGGCGACAGCAAGGCTTGTTGCAGCCATTCGCCGACCGCACTGCTGGCGCTGAGCCAGATGCCCGCCGTGGCCACCAGCACCAGCAGCCAGCCCCAGCCGCGCCGCCACAGCATCAGGCGCGCGCCCAGCAGCGTCAGCAGCAGCCAGGGCACCGGGGGCAGCAGCAGGGTGCTGAACACCGGCTTCCACGATTCGATGCCGAGCATCACGAACAAGTCATTCACAGGTAACCCAGCCTTTCAGGGCGCGCGCGATTGTGCCGCAGCGCTGTCTACCGATTCGCGCCGATTGCCGCGGCGCCGCGGCTGCGCCAGGATCGCCCCATGAGCCAACCTGTACCGAGCGCCTTCGCGCGTCTGCCCCGAGCCCTGCGCTGGTTGACGATCGCGGCGCTGGCTCTCGCGCTGCTGTGAGGGCTGGCCTGGCGGGTGGTGCCGCCGCTGGTCAAGTGGCAGGCCGAGCAACGCTTGTCGGCGCTGCTCGGCCGCGAGGTGACGATCGGCCGCGTCGACTTCGCGCCCTGGTCGCTGGCATTGACGGTCGAGCAATTGCGTATCGGTGCGGCTGCCGGTGCCGAGAACCAGGCGGCGCTGTTCAGCGTCGAGCGCGTGCATGTCAACGCCGACCTGCGCTCGCTGCTGCGCCTGGCGCCGGTGATCGAAGCCCTGGATGTCGAAGGCCCGAAGCTGCACCTGACGCGGCTGGCCGATGGCCGCTATGACATCGACGACCTGCTCGTCCGCCTGGCGCGCAACCAGCCACCGCCGGCAGACGACAAGCCGGCCCGCTTTGCCCTCTACAACCTGCGCCTGGCCGGCGGCAGCATCGAATTCGACGACCGGCCGGTGCAGCGCGTGCACCGCGTGCAGGGCCTGCAACTGTCGCTGCCGTTCCTGTCGAACCTGCCCGCCGACGTGGCTGTCACCGTCGAGCCGCGGCTGGCGTTCACGCTCGACGGCGCCGCGTTCGACAGCGACGCGCAAGCCAGACCCTTCGCGCAGGACCGCGCCTCGCAGCTTGAGCTGCGCATCGCCGGCCTCGACCTCGCGCCATGGCTGCCCTACCTG
Organism: Burkholderiales bacterium; assembly: GCA_031419635.1. Classification (GTDB taxonomy): domain Bacteria; phylum Pseudomonadota; class Gammaproteobacteria; order Burkholderiales; family Burkholderiaceae_C; genus CADEEN01. Next base: position 5,830 of record JANOKY010000341.1, read on the forward strand.
CCCGCCGGCCTGCCGCTGCGGCCCAGCCGCGGCGTCTTCGCCAGCCAGTTGCAAGTGCAGTTCACGCAGGCGCCGGGCGCTGCCCCGCGCGTGGCGCTCACAGGCCAGGCCACGCTGCGCGATGTGGCGCTGGTGACCGCGGCGGGCGAGCCACTGGCGGGCTGGAAGCAACTTCAGGTGGGCCTGGCCGATGTGCAACCGCTGTTGCGGCGCGTGAGTCTGGGTGCGGTCACGCTGGACGGCGCGCAACTCGAGTTGCGGCGCGCGGCCGATGGCCACTTGAACCTGCTGCCGACATCAAGCGCCACGAAGGCCGCAGCCGCATCGGCCGCCGCCACAACTCCAGCCCGAAGCGATGATGGCTGGCGCATCAGCGCCGAGCAGATCACGGTGGCCGGCGCGCGCATCGATTGGCGCGACGCCGCCACGCAACCCGCCGCGGCCTTGCGCGTCGATGGCCTCGATCTGTCGGTGCAGAAACTGCGCTGGCCCTTCGAGGCCCCCGCGCCGCTGAAGCTGTCGGGGCGGCTGGCGGCCCTGCCGGCAAGCGAGGCCCCGGCCAGCAGCGATGGCGCGCGCTTCACCGTGCAAGGCCAAGCCAGCGACCGCACCGCCCAGGCCACGCTCGACCTGCAAGCGCTCGATCTGAAGTGGCTGGCCCCCTATCTGGCGCAGTCGCTCAGCGTGGCAGTCGACGGCCGCGTGTCACTCGCCACCACGCTGGACTGGGCCCGTGGCGAACAGCCTCGCTTGGCGCTGTCGCAACTCAGCGCCAGCGTGCAGACACTGCAACTCAACGAAGCGGCGCCGCCGCGCAATACGAAGAGCCCATCGCGCAGCAATTCACCCGCAGTGGCCGTGGCCTCGATCGCCCTGGCCGACAGCAGCGTGGATCTGCTCGCGCACCGGCTGCGCGTGGGCAGCCTCAAGCTCGAGCGCCCTGCCCTGCGCATCAACCGCAACCGCGCAGGCGTGTGGAACCTGCAGACCTGGGCGCGACCCAGCCAGCCGGCCGCGCCCTCAGCCGCATGGCAAGTTGAGGTTGGCGAAGCGCAACTCAGCCAGGGCGACCTGCGCCTCCACGACGAGCACCCTAACGACACCGCGGGCGCCGCGAACGAACCAGTGCGGCTGGCCGCCACCAGCATCAGCGCCAGCGTGCGCGGCCTGGCCTGGCCTGGCGCCACGCTGGCGCGAACGCAGTTGCAGTTGCGCCTGGCAGCCGACACCGCGGGCAGCGCAAGCGCAACCAAGCCAACCGCCAAAGGCGCGGCCGAGAGCGGCCGCATCGACTGGAACGGCCAGCTCGCCACCGCACCGCTGCAAGCGCGCGGCACGCTGCGCATCGAGCGCGTGCCGGTGCATGCCTTCGAGCCGTACTTCGGCGCCGACCTGAACCTGGCCTTGCTGCGCGCCGAGGCCAGTTGGCGCGGCGACATCGCCATTACGCAGCGCAGCCAAGGCCTCGAAGCCAGTGCCCGCGGCGACGCGCTGCTGGGCGACGTGCATGTGCACGAACGCATCGCTGCCGACGCGCTGGCCGGCGACAAGTTGCTGAGCTGGCAGTCGTTGGCACTGCGCGGCCTGCAGTTCGCGCTCAAGCCGGGCAGCAAACCCAGCCTGGACATCAGGCAAGCCGCATTGACCGACTTCTACTCGCGGCTGGTGATCAGCGAGCAGGGCCGCTTGAATCTGCGCGATGTCGGCGCGGCAGCACCTGCCGCTGCTGCATCGGCCCCCGCCCCCGCAGCCCCGGCGCAGGGCCTGCCGATCGACATCGCCGTCGGCGGCACGCAACTCGTCAACGGCAAGGTCGACTTCACCGACCGCTTCATCAAACCCAACTACAGCGCCGCGCTGTCGGAGTTGAACGGCAAGCTCGGCGCCTTCAACTCCACCAGCCGCGAGATGGCCACGCTCGAGCTGCGCGGGCGCGCGGCCGGCACCGCGCTGCTCGAAATCTCGGGCGCCGTGAACCCGACCGCGCAGCCGCTGGCGCTGGACATTCACGCCAAGGCCACCGACCTCGAACTCGCGCCGCTCTCGCCCTACGCCGGCCGTTACGCCGGCTATGCCATCGAGCGCGGCAAGCTGAGCATGGACGTGAGCTACAAGATCGACCCCGACGGCAAGCTCGAGGCGAAGAACCAGGTCATCCTCAACCAGCTCACTTTCGGCGACAAGATCGAATCGGCTGACGCCACCAAGTTGCCGGTGCTGCTGGTGGTGGCGCTGCTGAAAGACCGCAACGGCGTGATCGACATCAACCTGCCGGTCAGTGGCTCGATCAACGACCCGCAGTTCAGCATCTTCGGCATCGTGCTCAAGATCATCGGCAACCTGTTGGTCAAAGCGCTGACCGCACCGTTCGCCTTGCTGGCCGGCGGCGGCAGCGACGACCTCAGCTTCGTCGCCTTCGAGCCCGGCACCGCCACCCTCACCGACGCCGGCCGCTCGACGATCGACAAGGTGGCCAAGGCCCTGGGCGACCGGCCGGCGCTGAAGATGACCGTCACCGGCAGCAGCGATCCCGTGAGCGAACGCGAGGCCGCGCAGAAGGCCGCGCTCGAAGCCCGCGTGCAGGCCGAGCAGCGCCGCGAGGCCTTGCGCAACGGTGCGGCTTCAGACGCCACGCTGCCGCCCTTGACCGCTGTTCAGCGCGAGGCGCTGGTCAAACGCCTTTACGCTGACGCGACGTTGCCGAACAAGCCGCGCAACCTCATCGGCCTGGCCAAAGACATCCCCGCGGCCGAGATGGAAGTGCTGCTGCGCAACGCCACCCTGGTGAACAACGAGACCGCGCGCGTGCTGGCCCTGCAACGCGGCCTGGCGGTGCGCGACGCGCTGATCGCCAAGGGCCTGCCGAGCGAGCGCCTGTTCGTCGCCGCGCCGAAGTTGCGCGCCTCGGGCGAAGACGATGCGGCGTGGACGCCGAGAGTGCAGTTGGCGCTCAGCACCAACTGAGCACGGCTGGCGGCCAAAGCCTCAGGCCATGTCCGCGACGGTCAAGCCCAACTCGCGCATCATCGCGTCGCGCATCACGAACTTCTGCGGCTTACCCGTCACCGTCACTGGAATGTCGTCGACGAAGCGGATGTAGCGCGGCTGCTTGTAGTGCGCGATCTGTTCGCGGCAGAAGTCGCGGATCTCGTCTTCGGTGCAGGACTGCCCCGGCTTGGTGATGATCCAGGCGCACAGCTCCTCGCCATAGCGCGCATCGGGCACACCGAAGACCTGCACCGCGGCCACCTTGGGGTGGCGGAACAGGAACTCCTCGACCTCTCGCGGGTAGACGTTCTCGCCGCCACGGATGACCATGTCCTTGACCCGGCCAACGATGTTGCAATAGCCCTCGGCATCGAGGGTGGCCAGGTCGCCGGTGTGCATCCAGCCCTCGCGCACCGCGTCGGCCGTTCGCTCGGGCTCGTCCCAGTAGCCCTGCATCACGGAGTAGCCGCGGGTGCACAACTCGCCCTTCGCGCCGACCGCAACGACGCGGCCGGCGTCGTCGATCACCTTCACTTCCAAGTGCGGCAGCACCCGGCCGACGGTGGTGACGCGCTTGTCCAGCGGGTCGTCGGTGGCGCTCTGGAACGACACCGGGCTGGTCTCGGTCATGCCGTAGGCAATGGTCACTTCGCGCATGTGCATGTCGCTCTGCACCCGGCGCATGACCTCGATCGGGCAGGGCGCGCCGGCCATGATGCCGGTGCGCAGGCGGCTCAGGTCGAAGCTGGCGAACTCCGGGTGGTCGAGCTCGGCGATGAACATCGTCGGCACGCCGTGCAAGGCGCTGCACTGCTCGTCCTGCACCGCCGCCAGCGTCGCCCGCGCATCGAAGCCTTCGCCGGGGAACACCATCTTGGCGCCGGTCACCACACAGGCCAGCACCGACAGCACCATGCCGAAGCAGTGGTACAGCGGCACCGGGATGGCCAGGCAATCCTGTTCGGTGAAGCGCATGCACAGCGCCACCGCGCGCGCGTTGTTGACGATGTTGTGGTGCGTCAGCGTCGCCCCTTTGGGCGCCCCGGTGGTGCCGCTGGTGAACTGGATGTTGATCGCCTCGCGGCAATGCAAATCGCCGGCCGGCAGCAGTGCACCGGTGTGGCCGCGGCCGGACTCGACGATCGCGCGCCAATTGAGCATGCCGGGCGTGGCCTCGTCACCCATGCGCACCACGGTCTGCAACTGCGGCAGCTTGCTGCCCGGCGCGCCGCTGCCGGCGCCGAGGTTTTGCAGCATGCCCAGGTAGTTGCTGCTCTTGAATGCCGGTGCGCTGACCAGCACGCCCACCCCGGCCCTGTTCAGCGCGTACTCGAGTTCGGACAGCCGGTAGGCCGGGTTGATGTTGACCAGGATCGCACCGATGCGCGCGGTGGCGAACTGCGTCACCAGCCACTCGCAACGATTCGGCGACCAGATGCCGACGCGGTCGCCCTTGCGCACGCCCAGGCGGGCCAGGCCGGCCGCGGCCAGCTCGACCTGCGAGGCCAGCTCGGCCCAGGTCCAGCGCACGCCCTGCGCAACGAAGACCGCCGCTTCGCGCTGCGGCCAGCGCCGTGCCGCGTTGGCCAACAGGTCGTGCACCGTCTCGTCGCTGAGTGCGACGTCGACCGGGCCGCGCACCCGCGCCAGGCCGCCTACCGGAATGCGTGAGTCGTGTTCTGGGCTCATCGGCGCTTCTCCGTGGCTACACCCCGCCAGGCCCGGAGCTGTTGATGCGCAGGGTCTGCGACGGCAGTTCGTCGAACATCAGCTTGTAGTGCCGGGTGAAATGGCTGGCGCTGGAAAAACCCATCGCCGTGGCCAGGGCGGTGATCGGCTGATCCACCCGATGCTTGAGCTGGCGGCGGGCTTCGTTCAGCCGCAGCGCGCGCAGATAGGCCTGCGGCGTGGTGTGCATGAACTCCTCGAAGCAGTACTGCAGGCTGCGCCGGCTGCTGAACGCGGCGCTGCAGATCTCGGGAATGCCGATGTCGTTGTGCAGGTTGGCGCGCATGAAGTCGATCGCCCGCTTGACCACGCACAGGCGCGTGTCGGC
>JANOKY010000342.1:0-3095 GCA_031419635.1 Burkholderiales bacterium
GCGCAAGGCGCTGCGGCGGGTGGCGGGCTTCGAGCCGTTCCCGGCCAAGCCGGGCGTGGTGGCCACCCACGAGCAAGTCAACGCCCTGCGCGACGCCGAGGGCGTTTGAGATGACGGCCCCAAGCTCGCCTTGCTCTCGCCCCCAGGGACCGGAACGGACCCCTCCGTGGTCGTTGGGATCTCTGGCCGCTTGGGAGCGGCCCTGCGCCGCCTGAGGATGCGCACGTTGCTCGACGTCAATGTGCTGGTGGCGCTGCTCGATGGCGGTCACCTGCACCATCGCCTGGCGATGACCTGGCTGGCGTCACAAGCACGCGGGGGTTGGGCTTCCTGCCCGCTGACCCAAAACGGCTGCCTGCGCATCCTGTCGCTGCCGAGCTACCCGAATCCGCAGCCGCCCGCCCGCGTGGCCGAGCGCCTGGCCGCTGCCACCGCCGACCGCAGCCACGCCTTCTGGCCCGACAGCTTGAGCCTGCTCGAGCCCAACCGGCTGCGCTGGGATCGCGTGTTGAGCACACGCCACATCACCGATGTGTACCTGCTCGCGCTGGCGGTGCAACAAGGGGGTTGCCTGGTCACATTCGATCGATCGGTGGCGGTCGACGCCGTGCCTGGCGCACTCAAGAAACACTTCGTGGTGCTCGGCGGCTGATGGGGTGCAACGTCAATGACTTCTGACACGCATCTGCCCTTCCTGCCCTTCGCGTTGCCCGACATCGGCGACGAAGAAATTGCCGAGGTTATTGACACGCTGAAATCCGGCTGGGTCACCACCGGGCCCAAGGCCAAGCGCTTCGAGACCGACTTTGCCGCCTTTCTCGGCGACGAGGGCCTGCACTGCATCGCCGTCAATTCCGCCACCGCCGGCCTGCACCTGGCGCTCGAAGCGATCGGCATCGGCCCCGGCGACGAGGTCATCACCACCACCCATACCTTCACCGCCACCGCCGAGGTGGTGCGCTACCTCGGCGCCGACGTGAAGCTGGTCGATATCGATCCAAGAACGCTGAACATCGACCCGGCGGCGATCGAGGCGGCGATCGGGCCGCGCACGAAGGCGATCCTGCCGGTGCACTACGCCGGGCTGGCGGCCGATATGCCGGCGATCCTGGCGATCGCCAAGCGGCACCGGCTGAAGGTGGTCGAAGACGCGGCCCATGCATTGCCGACCACCTGTGGTGGCCGCTTGATCGGCACACTTGACAGCGACGCCACGGTCTTCAGCTTCTACGCCAACAAGACCATCACCACCGGCGAGGGCGGCATGCTGGTGACGCGCAACGCCGCGCTGGCCGCGCGGGCCAAGGTGATGCGCCTGCACGGCATGAGCCGCGACGCCTTCGACCGCTTCACCGCCACCGTGCCGAGCTGGTACTACGAGATCGTGGCCCCAGGCTTCAAGTACAACCTGACCGACATCGCCGCGGCGATCGGCCTGCAGCAGTTGAAGAAGGCCCACGCTTTCCAGCGCCGCCGCGCCGAGCTCGCGGCGCAGTACGACGCGGCCCTGGCGGGTCTGCCGCTGATCACGCCGCCGCACGCGCGCGGCGGCGACACGCATGCCTGGCACTTGTATGTGCTGCGCCTGGCCGATGGTGCCGGCGTTGATCGCGACACCTTCATCGAGCGCCTGTTCACCGCGGGCATCGGCGCCAGCGTGCATTACATCCCGCTGCACCTGCACCCCTACTGGCGCGATCGCTACGCACTCGACGCGGCGATGTTCCCGCACAGCCAGCGGGCCTACGAGCGCATGCTCAGCCTGCCGCTGTACACGCGCATGCGCGACGCCGATGTGCAGCGTGTGGTGGACGCGGTGCGCACGGCGCTGGCCTGACCCAGCCCGCCATGGCCAAGCGCATGTTCGACCTGCTCGGCGCCGCGGTCGCGTTGCTGCTGCTGGCGCCGCTGCTGGCGGCCGTGGCGTGCTGGATCAAGCTCGACTCACCGGGCCCGGCGTTGTTTCGCCAACAGCGCGTTGGCCGCCACGGCCGGCTGTTCGCGATCCACAAGTTCCGCACCATGGCTGCCGACGCAGTGCAGCGGGGCCCGCAGCTCACAGTGGGCAATGACCTGCGCATCACCCGCGCGGGCAGCTTTCTGCGCCGCAGCAAGATCGACGAGTTGCCGCAACTCATCGACGTGCTGGTCGGCCACATGAGCCTGGTCGGCCCGCGGCCCGAGCTGCCTGCCTACGTGGCGCATTACCCCGCCGAGCTGCGCGACAAAGTGCTCGCGGTTCGCCCGGGCATCACCGATCCGGTATCGCTCGAACTGGCCGACGAAAGCGAACTGCTCGGCCGCGCTGCCGATCCCGAGCGCGAATACGTCGAGGTGCTGCTGCCGACGAAGCTGCGTGCCGCGGTGGCCTATGCCGAGCGGGCCACGCTGTGGACCGACCTGCAGGTCATCGGCCGCACGCTGCGCGTGTTGTGGGCACGGCTGTTCGCCACGGGGGCAACATGAGTCACGCACCGGCACCGACAGTCTGGCATCGCCTCGACGGTTTCCTGGCGCGGCTGCGGCCGCACCGCGAGCCGCTGTCGCTGGCCGTCGATGGCTTGGTCATCGCAGCTTGCTGGAACCTCACCTACCTGTTCCGCCTCGGCTTCGAGCGTTGGATCGAGGCCCGGCCCAACTACGACGGGTGGGTGATGCTCGGCGTCATCGCGGCCTACCTTGCCGCGTTCGCGGCCTTGCGTGTGCCGCAAAGCATGTGGCGCTTTTCAGGTTTCGGCGAGGTCAAGCGCCTGACCATCGCCTGCGCCGCGGCGGGCCTGGTCAGCGCGGCGGTGATCATCGGCCTGGGCCTGGCCAAAGTGCCGCGCGCGGTGCTGGCGCTGCACCCCGTGGTCACGCTGATGGGCGTGTGCGTGGTGCGCATCGCCTACCGCATGGTCTACGAGCATGCGCGCAAGCAGATCACCGGCAGCGACACCGAGATCCGCCGCGCCCTGGTGCTCGGCGCCGGCGAAGCGGGCAAGCGCCTGCTCGCCGGCATCCACCAGCAGGGCTGGACCGTGCTCGGCCTGCTCGACGACAACCGCGCCCTGCACGGCGCGCGCATTGCCGGCGTGCCGGTGCTGGGGCCGCTG
>JANOKY010000343.1:0-9269 GCA_031419635.1 Burkholderiales bacterium
GCTGGTGCTCGACGACTTCGGTGGCTCGCAGTTGATGGCCGCTGCGGCCTACAACGCCGGCCCGAGCCGGCCGCGGCGCTGGCGCGAAGGCGCCTGGCTCGAGCCGGCGATCTGGGCCGAGAACATCCCGTTCAACGAAACCCGCGACTACGTCAAGAAGGTGCTGTCCAACGCCACCGTGTACTCGGCGATGCTGGCCGGGCGGGTGCAGGTGGCGGCAGCGCCGCCAGCCGCGGTGGTGCCTGTGGCAACAACGCCGGCGGCATCTGCGGCATCGTCGGCATCGTCGGCGGACGCGGCGGCGTCGGAGGCGGTGGTCATGGTCGCCGCCGTGGCCGCGCCGACCGTCGTGCATGCATTTTTGCCGTCGCTGAAAGCGCGCCTGGGCGCGCTGATCGGCCCGCGCGCCGGCACGGCGCCACCGCCCAACCAGGAATTGCCGTGACCCCCCAACGCATCGCCATCCTCGGCGGCACCGGTTTCCTCGGCCGCGCCGTTTGCGAACGCCTGGCGCGCCGCAGCAGCAGCGGCGCGCTGGTCGTACCGACGCGGCGCCCGATGCACGCCGACCGCGTGCGCGCGCTGCCCACGGTGGATGTGCGCGTGGCCGATGTGCACGACGACGCCGCGCTGGCCGGCGTGCTGGCGGGCTGCGACGCGGTGATCAACCTGGTGGCCATCCTGCACGGCAGCGCTGCGGCTTTCGAGCAGGTGCATGTGGGCCTGCCCAAGCGCCTGGCCGCCGCCTGCACGCGCGCGGGCATCCGCCGCGTGGTGCATGTCAGCGCGCTCGGTGTGGCGGGCAACCCGCCGTCGAACTACCTGCGCAGCAAGGCCGCTGGCGAAGCAGCCTTGCGCGCCGCGCCGCTCGAGCTCACGCTGCTGCGGCCGTCGGTGATGTTCGGCGCCGAAGACAACTTCCTCAACCTGTTCGCCAAGCTGCAGCGCGTTGCACCGGTGATGCCGCTGGCCGGCGGCAGCGCGCGCTTCCAGCCGGTGTGGGTCGAAGACGTGGCCGAGGCGATCGGGCGCTGCCTCGACGCGCCGGTCACGATCGGCCAGACGATCGAGTGCACGGGGCCCGAGGTCTATACCCTGGCCGAGTTGGTGCACCTGGCCGGCCGCTGGTCGGGCCACGAGCGCCCGGTGCTGCCGCTGCCGATGGCGCTGGGCCGCTTGCAAGCGCTGCTGATGGAGTGCCTGCCCGGCGTGCCGCTGATGTCGCGTGACAACCTCGACTCGATGAAGGCCCCCAACGTCGCCACCGGCTCGCTGCCGGGGCTGGCTTCGCTGGGTATCTCGCCGGCTTCGCTGGCGCAGATTGCGCCCGGCTACCTCGGCCGCCACGACGGCCGCGCCAACCTCGACGCGTTGCGCGCGGCCGCGCGCCGGGGCTGACCGGATGCAGATTTACCGGGTCGGCGGCGCCGTGCGTGACCGCCTGCTCGGCCTGCCGGTGACCGACCACGACTGGGTTGTCGTCGGCGCCACCGCCGATGAAATGCTGGCCGCGGGCTACACGCCGGTCGGCCGCGATTTTCCGGTCTTCCTGCATCCGCTGACGAAGGACGAATACGCGCTGGCGCGCACTGAACGCAAATCAGCGCCGGGCTACCGCGGCTTCACGGTCCACGCCGACCCGTCGGTGACGCTCGAAGGCGACCTGGCGCGGCGCGACCTGACGATCAATGCCATCGCCCAAGCCGAAGACGGCACTTTGATCGACCCCTACAACGGCCAGCGCGATCTCGCCAGCGGCGTGCTGCGGCATGTCTCCCAGGCCTTCACCGAAGACCCAGTGCGCATCCTGCGCCTGGCGCGCTTTGCCGCGCGCTGGCCACAGTTTCAGGTCGCACCCGAGACGGCGGCGCTGTGCGCGCAGATGGTCGCCGCTGGCGAGGCCGATGCGCTGGTGGCCGAACGCGTCTGGCAGGAAATCTCGCGCGGCTTGATGGAATCGCAGCCGAGCCGCATGTTCGCCGTGCTGCGCGATTGCGGCGCCCTGGACCGCGTGCTGCCCGAGGTCGACCGGCTCTGGGGCGTGCCGCAACCCGCCCAGCACCACCCCGAGGTCGACACCGGCGTGCATCTGATGCTGGTGTTGGACCTGGCCGCACGCCTGGCCGCGCCGCTGCCGGTGCGCTGGGCCTGCCTGGTGCATGCCCTGGGCAAGGGCCGCTCACGGCACAGCGAGTGGCCGCGCCACATCGCGCACGAGGCGCGCAGCGCCAGGCTGGCCGACACGTTGGCCGAGCGCCTGCGCGTGCCGGCCGATTGCCGCGAACTGGGCGCCGTAGTGGCGCGCGAACACGGCAACATCCACCGCAGCGAAAGCCTCGGCGCGCTGGCCACCCTGCGCCTGCTCGAACGCTGCGACGCCCTGCGCCGGCCCGAGCGCTTCGAGCAGGCACTGTGGGCCTGCGAGTGCGATGCGCGCGGCCGCCTCGGCCGCGGCGACGCGCCGTACCCGCAGCGCGAGCGCCTGGCCGCCTCGCTGCGCCGGGTGCTGGCGGTCGACGCCAGCGCGGCAGCGTCGCTGGCGGTCGAACGCGGCGCCGTCGGGCCTGCCGTCGGCGACGCCGTACGCCGCGCCCGCGAGCAGGCCTTGACCAGCGCGCTGTGACGCCCAGCGCTTTGTGCCAACATCGCCGCAGGCAATGAAGGCACGCGCGCAACATGACGTTGGTGCACCATGAAACTCGCTGACGGCATCCGCAAACACGGCTTTCGCAAGTGGTACGAGCGTGAGCTGCTGCAAAGCCACGCCCACCTGCTGCTGACCTTCTTCTGCGCGAGCGGCCTGTTCGCAGCCTTCGAAGCGCTGGGCAAGTTTCGATCGCTCGCCGACCAGGCCACCGACATCATCGCGATCCTGGTCTGCGCCGCGGTCGGCGTCTGGGCCCTGCGCCGCTACCTGCGCCTGCTGATGCACGCCGAAGTCACCGCCCACCAGGCGGATTGCCCGCAATCCAAGGCCTACGGCCGCTTCAAGGTCGACAGCGAGAACGCGCGCGACAGCTCGGTGCAGGTGTGCTGCTCCAAGTGCCAGCACCACTGGACCATCACCGACTGATCACAGGCGGTGGCTGCGGTCACCCTGCGCGAAACCAAGGGCGTCGAACGCCGGCACGCCGCGCACCAGGCCGATGACCTTGAACAGCTCGCCCATCTCATGCTCGGCGATGAGCTTTTGCGCCGCGGCCAGCGCCGGCCAATCGCTGCGCTGCTGGGCCTGGGCCATCCGCGCTGCCAGGCCGGCATTGAGCAGGAAGCGCGCCTGCGAGGTGTAGCCCAGCACCTCGAAGCCAGCATCCTGCGCGGCCAGCGCGATGGCACTGAAATTGACATGCGCGGTGATGTCCTTGCTGCCGACGTCGACCAGCGGGTTGGTGTCGGCCTGGTGCGCGCGGTGGCACATCAGCGTGCCGCCGACGCGCTCGGGCAGGTAGAACTCGGCGTCGGGAAAACCATAGTCGATGAAGAATGCCGCGCCGCGTTCGAGCCGGTCGGCCAGGGTGCGGATGAAGGCTTCGGATTGGGGGTGGATCTCGGTGACCGTGCCCGGGACATAGGCTGCATCGATTGGCGGGCGCAACGCCGTTGCGCGGTCGGCGAATGCGAAGTCTTCGCCAGCGGCGACCACACCGCGCTCGAACCATTGCACACCATCCCAGTGCAGCAGTTGCACCGGCATCGCATCGAGCACCTCGTTGCCGACGACCACGCCGTGCATCGCCTCGGGCAAGGCGCCCTGCCAGCGCACGCGCTCGCCGAATGGCGCCAGCCGTTCGCGCTGGCGCTCGCGCAGGCTGCCCGACAGATCGACGATGGTGTAGCGCCGCACGCGATCACCGAGGGCGCCCAGCAACTGAACCGCCAACGCGCCCGAGCCGGCGCCGAACTCCCAGACTTCGTCGCTGGCGATGGCATCCAGGGCCTGCTCGACCTGGCGTGCCAGCGCGGCGCCGAACAATGGGCTCAGCTCGGGCGCGGTGACGAAGTCGCTGCCCGAGGCCGGCATCGCGCCGAACTGGCGGCTGCCGCACGCGTAGTAGCCCAGGCCCGGTGCGTACAGCGCCAGCGCCATGAAGCGGTCGAACGGCAGCCAGCCACCCGCCGTGTCGATGGCGCGGCGAATCAGGCGGTGCAGCGGCAGCACCCCCGTCGATACACTCTCGCCTTCCGTCGTGTTCCCGCGCTGCTGAGTCATCGGCGCATTGTAGAAATGGCCGCTTCGACCCCTCGACCTGTCGTGCTTGTCACCGGCGCCGCACGCCGGCTCGGCCGCGCCATCGCCGTCGAGTTGGCGCGCGGCGGCTTTGACATCGCCCTGCACTACCGAGCATCGGCGTCGGAAGCCGAAGCCAGCGCGGCCTATGTGCGCGCGCTCGGTGTGCGCGCCGAGTGCTTCCGGGCCGACCTGGCCGACGAAGCTGCGTGCCGCGCCCTGCTGCCCGCCGTGGCCGCGCGCATGGGCCGCATCGACGCGGTGGTCAACAACGCGGCGCATTTCGAGTACGACAACGCCGCGGGATTTTCTTACGCGGCAATGGACGCGCACTGGCGCGCCAACACCGCGCCCGCCATCGTGCTGGCGCAGGCGCTGGCCACGCACCTGATGGGCTGTAGTGAAACCGGTTGCGTGGTCAACCTGCTCGACCAGAAGCTGTGGAACCCGAACCCCGACTACCTCTCGTACACCCTGTCCAAGGCCGCGCTCGAAGCGGCCACCACGCTGCTGGCGCAGGCGCTGGCGCCGCAGGTGCGCGTCGCTGGCGTGGCGCCTGGCGTGACCTTGGTGTCGGGACCGAAGATGAGTGACGCGGGCTTCGCCGCCGCGCACACGATGACACCGCTGGGCCGCAGCTCCAGCCCCGACGACGTGGCGCGCACCGTGCGCTTCATCATCGAGTCGCCCGCGATCACCGGCACGACGATCGTCGTCGACGGCGGCCAGCACCTGGTCGCGCAGCCGCGCGACGTGGCCTTTCTCACCGACAAGGCTTGACGCCATGCACAGCTCGCTCGCCCACCCCGCCCTGATGGATTGCCGGCGCCTGTTCCTGCGCGACTACGAGGTCTGGATCAACATCGGCGTGCACGATTTCGAGAAGCGCGGCGAGCAGCGGGTGCTGATCAACGTCGACCTCTACGTGCCGCTGGCGTTGTCCACACCCAAGGCCGACGAGCTCGACGAGGTGGTCGACTACGACTTCATCCGCCGCTCGATCGCGCTGCGGGTGCAGCAGGGCCACATTCATTTGCAGGAAACCCTGGTCGACGACGTGCTGCGGCTGATGCTGGCGCACCCGCGCGTGAAAGCTGCGCGCGTGTCGACCGAGAAGCCCGATGTGTACCCTGACTGCGAGGCCGTGGGCGTCGAAGTATTTGGACTGAAAAACCCATGAACGCCCCACAAGACGCCGCCGCCGTGAAGAAAGCGGCCTTCGAAGCCAACAAGCTCGCCAAGCGCCTGCACCGCCAGCTTGGGGCAGCGATCGCCGACTTCAACATGATCGAGGCCGGCGACAAGGTGATGGTCTGCGTGTCGGGCGGCAAGGACAGCTATGCCCTGCTCGACTTGCTGGTCGGCCGGCAGCGCCGCTCCGAGGTGCCGTACGAGCTGATCGCCGTCAACCTCGACCAGAAGCAGCCCGGTTTCCCCGCGCATGTGCTGCCCGAGTACCTGGCGCGCACGGGCGTGCCGTTCCACATCGAGAACCAGGACACCTACTCGATCGTCAAGCGGCTGGTGCCCGAAGGCCAGACCCTGTGCAGCCTGTGCTCGCGGCTGCGCCGCGGCATCCTCTACCGCGTGGCCAGCGAGCTGGGCGCGACCAAGATCGCACTGGGCCACCACCGCGACGACATGGTCGTGACGCTGATGATGAACATGTTCTTCGGCGGGCGGCTCAAAGGCATGCCGCCCAAACTGGTCAGCGACGACGGCAAGCACATCGTCATCCGCCCGCTGGCCTATGTCGCCGAGGCCGACCTCGAACGCTGGGCCGTGCAGCGTGAGTTCCCGATCATCCCGTGCACGCTGTGCGGCAGCCAGGAGGGCCTGCAACGCGCGCAGATCAAGACCATGATCCACGAATGGGAGCGCAAGCACCCGGGGCGCATCGACAACATGTTCAACGCGATGGGCCGGATCATGCCCTCGCACTTGATGGACCGGAACCTCTTCCCGTTCACCACGCTCCAAACCACCGGCGTGGTCAACCGCGATGGCGACAAAGCGTTCGATGACGACGACGCCGATGCCTGCGGCAGCCCTGCCGTGATCAAGCTGGCGCCTGTGATCGATTGAACCGGGAGATCGCACCATGCAACGCCGATACGTACTTGCTGCCAGCACGCTGGCGCTGGCCGCCGCCTTCGGCGGCTGCGCCGCGCTCAACACCGTGACCAGCGAAGTCGCCACCTATGGCGACTGGCCGGCCGGCCGCGCGCCCGGCCGCTACGCCTTCGAGCGCCTGCCCTCGCAGCAGGCCCAGGCCGCGCGCCAGGCCGAGCTGGAAGCCGCCGCTTCGCGCGCGCTCGAAGCGGCAGGCTTCACCGCTGCACCCGCTGCGGCGCAGGCCGACGTGATCGTGCAAATCGGCGCGCGCATCAGCCGCACCGAACTGTCGCCCTGGGACGACCCGTTGTGGTGGCGCTGGGGCGGCGGCTACTGGCGCAGCCCGGCCTGGCGGCCGAGCCATCGCTCGGCGTTCTATGCCAACTTCAACAGCGGCTGGTACGCCACGCGCTACGAGCGCAATGTGGCCCTGCTGCTGCGCGACCGCACCAGCGGCACGCCGCTTTACGAAGCCCATGCGCAAACTGACGGCAACAGCGGCGGCGACAACGCGCTGCTGGCCGCAATGTTCACAGCGGCGTTGAAGGATTTTCCGGCCAACGGCGCGGCCAACCCGCGGCAGGTCAGCGTGCAACGCGCCCCTTGAGCGTGTTGAGTCCCTCGCCCAAAGGGAGAGGGAGCCAATCGGTTTCAGCGGCTCGAGCTGCCGTTGTTGTTCCCGCCGCTCGGCGCAACGGCGATCAGCGTGCGCAGATCGTCTTCCCAACCCTTCAATTTGGCACGCGCCGCCTGGCGCTGCGCGGGGGACATCGCGTTGTGCATGCTCGCGGCCAGCGCGCAGTTGTCCTGCGTCAGGCGCTGCTGGTAGGCGCGGTAGTCGGTGCGCGGCGAGCGCGCCGAGCGCTCGGCGATCACGCGCACGGCGGCCTGGGCCTGCTGCAAGGCGGCGTTGCGGTCGGCGCCGCTGCGTGCGGCCGTGCTCGCCAGGGTCATGGCGTGCAGCATCTCGCGGTGGCGTGTGCGGCGCTCGGCCAACCAGCGTTCGGCATCGAAGCTCGACGCGGCCAGCAGCGCGGCCAGGCGCTCGCGCTGCGCTGCGTCGATCCGGCCATACAGCATCTCGAAGCGCTCGGCCGTGCGCTCGAGTGACTTGGCCTTGCGCTCGGCCGGGTTGGCCTGCAGGTAATCGGCGCGCATCTCGCCACTGGCCTTGGCCATGCGCCGCTCGACATGCTGCAACTGTTCGGGCGCCAAACCCAGCATCAGCTCGGCAGCGGCGGGCAGCGCGCCCTCGATCGCCACGTCCAGGCGCCGCTCGACCTCGGCTTGCCACGCGCACATTGCGGCCGGCGTGGTTGGCTCCAGCACTTCGCGCTGTGCGCGCACCAGCAGCGACGCGTAGTCGGGCAACTGGGTGTGGCGGTGCCAGGCAAACCAGCGGTCGATGGCGTCGCGCAGCGGCGGCGTCTGCTCGCCGCTCACGTCGACATAGCCGTCAATCCACCAGTACACGAGGTTGGGCGCCTGGTCATACGCCAGTCGCACCATGCTGCAGCCGGCCACCAGGAGCAGCAACAGGGCCAGCCCGATAATCCGGCGCAGTTTGATCGTGGCGGCAGGCAACAAGGACAAGGGCATGAGCATGAGCATGACAATGCTGGACATCGTGATCATGGCCGCGGGCAAAGGCACCCGCATGAAGTCAGTGCGGCCCAAAGTGCTGCACCGCCTGGCCGGCAAGTGCCTATTGCAGCATGTCCTCGACGCCGTGGCCTCGCTGGCCCCGGTAAAGACACTGGTCATCACCGGGCATGGGGCTGAAACGGTCGAGCGCGAATTGCGTGCAGCGGGTTTGACCTTTGTTCGCCAGCAACCGCAACTCGGCACCGGCCACGCGGTTCAGCAGGTGGTGCCGCACCTGGGCGACGAGGGCACCACGCTGATCCTGAATGGCGACGTGCCGCTGATCCAGCCCGCCACCGCCGCCGCGCTGGCTGCGGCCTGCGGCGGCAGCCAACTGGCGCTGCTGACGATCGAACTGGCGGACGCCACCGGCTACGGCCGCATCGTTCGCGATGGGGCGGCGGTGAAGGCCATCGTCGAGCACAAGGACGCAACGGTCGCCCAGCGTGACATCCGCGAGGTCTACACCGGCATGCTGGCCGCCCCCACCGCGTGGCTCAAACGCGCGGTGATGGCGCTGAAGAACGACAACGCCCAGCGCGAGTACTACCTGACCGACATCGTGGCGATGGCCGTGGCCGATGGCGTGCCGGTGGTCGCCACGCACGCCGCCAGCGACACCGAAGTGCTCGGCGTCAACAGCCCCGTGCAACTGGCCGACCTGGAACGCCGCTACCAGCGCGCGCGCGCCGAGGCGCTGATGGAGGGCAGCGGCGTGCGCTTGGCCGACCCGGCACGCTTTGATCTGCGCGGCAGCCTCACCTGCGGCAGCGATGTCGAGATCGACGTCGGTTGCATCTTCGAAGGCGCGGTCACGCTGGCTGACAACGTGCGCATCGGCGCGCACTGCGTGATCCGCGACGCGCAGATCGAAGCCGGCGCCGTGATCCACCCGTTCACCCACATCGAAGGCGCACGTGTCGGTGCCGGCGCCTTGATCGGCCCCTACGCGCGCTTGCGTCCGGGCACCGATCTCGGACCCGAAGTGCACATCGGCAACTTCGTCGAGGTCAAGAACAGCACCTTGGCCAAAGGCGCCAAGGCCAACCACCTGGCCTACCTCGGCGACGCCACGGTCGGCGAGCGCGTCAACTTCGGCGCCGGCAGCATCACTGCCAACTACGACGGCGCCAACAAGCACCGCACCGTCATCGGCGCCGACGTGCATGTGGGCAGCAACTGCGTGCTGGTGGCCCCGGTCACCATCGGCGAAGGCGCCACCATCGGCGGCGGCTCGACGATCGCCAAGGACGCGCCGGCCGGGCAGCTCACGGTGGCGCGG
>JANOKY010000344.1:0-8223 GCA_031419635.1 Burkholderiales bacterium
GTGCTCACCGGCCCATACACCGACAGGTAGGCCACCACCAGGGTCACCGCGCAGCTCACCGCCGCCAGCAGCAGCGCGCTGAACACACCCGAGGCCACGCGCGGCAGCACCTCGCGGCGCATCGCCTCGGTGCCTGCGGCATCCCAAGCGGCCTGCGTGCGCAGGGCCGCGATTTCCGCCGCATTGGGCACCGTGCAGCGCAGCGCGGCAAACAGCGCCGCCGCCAGCGGGATCAGCTCGAGCACCAGCACGCGCACCACCATCTCCAGCGCGTACTGCGTGAGGCCATAGCTCAGCGCAGTGACCAACACGATGCGGATCACGACCAGGCTGATCAAGGTCGTCAGAACCGTGAACCCACCCAACATTGGCGACGTGTCCTGCACGATGTGCTGCGCCAGCAGGCGCCAGCTCTCGCCGCTACAGGTGGCACGCGACAGCGCCATCTCGAGCAACTGCGCGGCCAGGCGAACGATGCCCCACCAGCCGGCCAGCGCGTGCCGCGCGGCGCGGGCCAGCTCAGTGCGGGTGGCGTGCACCAGGGCGTTGGCAGACATGCGCGGATGATAGGGGCGTGGCTGGCGGGCCCCGGTTTGAGCGACACTGGCGGCATGCACATCACCGGCACCACCCGCGTCTTCTACATCCTCGGCGACCCTGTTGCGCAGGTGCGCGCACCCGAGGTCTACAACCACCTGTTCCAGCGCCACGGCATCGACGCGGTGCTGGTGCCGCTCAAGCTCCCCGCCGCAGCGCTGCCGGGATTCCTCGAGCACGGCCTTAAGGCCGAGAACATCGGCGGCTTTCTGGCCACCATCCCGCACAAGGCCGCGCTGGCCGAGCGCTTGCAGCCCACCGACCCCGTGGCGCGCATCGCCGGTGCCGTCAACGCCGTCAAGCGCCACGCCGATGGCCGGCTCGAGGCAGCGCTGTTCGATGGCATCGGCTTCGTCAAGGGCCTGGATCACTTCGGCATCGACGTCAAGGGCCGGCGCGTGCTGGTCGTCGGTGCCGGCGGCGGCGGGCATGCGGTGGCCGCGGCGCTGGCGCAACGTGCGCCGGCTGTGCTGGCCGTTGCCAACCGCTCGCGCGAGCGCGCCGCGGCGCTGGTGGAGCGGCTGCGCCCGCTGGTCGGCGCGGCGGCCGGCGTGGCCGCGAGCGACGACCCGTCGGGCTACGACCTGATCGTCAACTGCACGTCGCAGGGCTTGAAGCCCGACGACGCGCTGCCTTTTGATGCGGCGCGCGTGGACGCGGGCGCCGCGGTGGTGGACATCATCATGTCGCGCCAGCCCACGCCCCTCTTGCGCGCCTGCCGCGAGCGCGGCCTGAAGGCCGAAGCCGGCTTCGAGATGCTGGTGCAGCAGATCCCCGAAGTCGTGCGCTTCTTCGGCTTCGATGCCATTGCGCAGACGCTGCAGGCCGACATGAGCGAAGTGCGTGCGCTGCTGTATCCGAAGTGAGTGCCGCGCCGATGAGCGTGTTCGACGAACCGAAAATCGACACGCATTGCCACGTCCTCGATCCGGCGCGCTTCCCCTACGCTCCCGGCGTGGCCTACCGCCCTGCGGGCCAGGAGATCGCGCCGCTGGAGCAGTACCTGCAGGTGATGGACGCCTATGCCATCCGCCATGCCGTGTTCGTCGGCCCGAACTCGGGCTACGGCCTGGACAACCGCTGCCTGCTCGACGCGCTGTTGCGCGGCCAGGGGCGCTTCAAGGGTATCGCCGTGGTGCCCAACGACACTGACCGCGATGCGCTGCTGCGCCTGCGCGAGGCTGGCGTGATCGGCGTGGCCTTCAACGCCACCGTGATGGGCGTCGAGCACTACGCGAACAGCGGGCCGCTGCTGCGCACGCTGGCTGAGCTGGACATGCTGCTGTCGCTACAGGTCGAGCACGACCAGTTGGTTGCGCTGCGAGCGCTGGTTGAGCAGAGCGGCGTGCGCACGCTGATCGACCATGGCGGGCGACCTGACGCTGGCCGCGGTATCGACCAACCCGGCTTCCAGTCATTGCTCGCGATGGCGCGCACCGGCCGCGTCGCAGTCAAGCTGTCGGGCTACCAGAAGTTTTCGGCGCTGCCGCCGCCCTACGAGGACACGCGGCCGTTCATCGACGCGCTGCTCGAGGCCTTCACGCTCGACGCCTGCCTGTGGGCTTCGGACTGGCCGTTTCTGAAAGCGCCGCAGCGCCTGGACGTGGGGCCGCTGCTGCGCCAGGTGGAGCGGCTGTTGCCCGACGCGGCCGACCGCCGCAAGCTGTTCTGGGACACACCGCGGCGATGGCTCGGCTTCTGAGCACGGGGCGGCCGCGATGACGACGCTGCAAACACTGCTCGGCACCGATCTGCCAATCATCCAGGCGCCGATGGCCGGCGTGCAGGGCAGTGCGTTGGCCATCGCGGTGAGCAACGCCGGAGGCCTCGGCTCGCTGCCTTGCGCGATGCTTGACCTCGACGCGCTGCGCAGCGAGCTGGCAGCGCTGACGGCGGGCACGAGCCAGCCGTGGAACGTCAACTTCTTCTGCCACGCTTCGCCCACCCCAGACGCAGCGCGCGAAGCGGCATGGCGCGAGGCGCTGGCGCCGTACGCGCGCGAGTTCGGCGTCGATCTTTGCGCTGTGCCTGCCGGGGCCGGACGCGTACCGTTCAGCGGCGAAGCGGCCGATGCGCTCGAAGCCTTTGCGCCACGCGTCGTCAGTTTTCATTTCGGCTTGCCGTCGCCTGCGCTGCTGGCGCGCGTGAAGTCCTGGGGTGCGAAGGTGCTGTCGTCCGCAACCACGGCCGACGAAGCGCGCTGGCTCGAAGCGCATGGCGCCGATGCCGTGATCGCCCAAGGCCTCGAAGCCGGAGGCCACCGCGGCCACTTCCTGTCGCATGACCTGACGCTGCAAGCCGGCACCTTCGCGCTGTTGCCGCAGATCGTGCGTGCGGTCAGCGTTCCCGTTATCGCCGCCGGCGGCATCGCCGATGCGAACGGCGTGGCTGCGGCGATGGCGCTCGGCGCCGCCGGCGTGCAAGTCGGCACGGCCTACCTGCTGTGCCCTGAGGCGACGACGAGCGCGCTGCACCGTGCGGCGCTGGCCAGCCAGCAGGCGCGCCACACCGCGCTGACGAACCTGTTCACCGGCCGGCCGGCGCGCGGCATCGTCAACCGCTTGATGCGCGAGCTGGGGCCGCTGAGCGCCGCCGCGCCCGCGTTTCCACTCGCCACGGCCGCGCTCGCACCGTTGCGTGCTGCCGCAGAGAAACAAGGCAGAGCCGACTTCTCGCCAATGTGGTCGGGCCAGAACGCCAGTGGCTGCAAAGAGATCTCGGCGGCGCAGCTCACGCACGGGTTGGCAGGTCGGTTGTAATGAGTGAACCGCGGATGCAACGGCGCATCCTTGCGGCCGAAGGAGTGCATATGGCCATCTCCACGCACGACACGCTGTTCGCCGGCTCGATCCCCGAGCTGTACGACGAGTTGCTGGTGCCGCTCATCTTCGAGCCCTACGCCGACGACCTGGCGCGCCGCGTGGCCGCACTGGCGCCCGCGCGCGTGCTCGAAACCGCGGCCGGCACGGGTGTGGTCACGCGCGCGATGTCGCGCCTGCTGCCCGCGGCGGACATCGTCGCCACCGACCTGAACCCACCCATGCTCGACCGCGCGGCGGCCATCGGCACCGCAAGCCCCGTCGCGTGGCGCCAGGCCGATGCGATGCAACTGCCGTTTGCCGACGCGAGCTTCGACCTGGTGGTGTGCCAGTTCGGCGTGATGTTCTTCCCCGACAAGGCGCGCGCCTATGCCGAAGTGCGGCGCGTGCTGCGGCCCGGCGGCGTGTTCCTGTTCAATGCCTGGGACCGCATCGAAGAGAACGAATTCGCGCAGGCGGTGACCGAGGCGCTGGCCAGCGTCTTCCCCGCCGACCCGCCGCGCTTCATGGCGCGCACGCCGCATGGGTACCACGACGAGCAAATCATCGCGCACGACCTGGCGCAGGGCGGCTTTGCTGCCGCGCCGCGCATCGACACCGTGGTGGCACGCAGTCGGGCGGTGTCGGCGCGTGTAGCGGCGATGGCCTACTGCCAAGGCACGCCGCTGCGCAACGAGATCGAGGCGCGGGCTGCGCAAGGTGCCCCGAGCCTGGCCGAGGCGACCGCGGTGGCAGCAAAGGCGATTGCCGAGCGCTTCGGCTATGGCGCGGTGGACGCGAAGATTCAGGCGCGGGTGGTGATGGCGCTCAAATGAGTTTCGAGCGCGGTTGCGCAAGCGCAGACGGGATCGCACGAGCAGTCGCTGCTTGCGCAGGCGCGTCGGGCATGTGGCTCAGTGGTAGTCGTCTTCGAGCTGATGGCGCATCGCCGAGACGACGACGTCGGTGGTGCCGACGATCTCGAAGAGCGCCACATAACCCGAGCGCCCAAACGGAATGATCAGTTCGCGCAGAAAGGGGCTCTGGCTCGCTTTGCGGCAGGTGAAGGGCGAGGTCCTCAGGGTGGCGACACCCGCGCGAATGGCCGCAAGGGCTTGGTCAGCCAGCTCGAGGTTGCCGCCGGCCCGACCAATTTCCCGCTCGAGAACGAAGTCGAACAAGCGCATCAGGTCCGCCTCGGCCTCGCGGGTCAGGCGGACCCGAAAGCTCACCGTGAACTGGCCGGCTTGCGGCTTCGCGCAGCGTCCAATTTGCGCTGGAGCTTGCGCACAACCACATCGGCGTCGACGTAGTCGCCCGTGCGGCGGGCATCGGCAAGCGAGCGCAGGCCCCTGGCGATGAACTCTGCTGCATGGCGCCTGCGCAGCACGGTCGCGCGAACCGACGCCTCCACGAACTGGGACACCGTTTCGCCTTCGCTCAGCAGCGACTCGACTTCGGCGCGCAGTTCAGGCTCGACGCGCACTGAAGGGATTGTGGCGGTCTTCACGCACCTGATTGTAGTGCACTTGCGTTGCACCAAGCGAGGGATGCACGTGCGCTCAAGTGAGCCCGCAGCGTCCTAGCGATTCAAATCGAACACCTCCGCCCCACGCTTCGTGAGACTGCGCGCAATCACCCCGCGGTGAATCTCCGACGTGCCGTCGAAGATACGGTAGATGCGAGCATCACGGTACCAGCGCTCGACCGGCAGATCCTTGCAGTAGCCCATGCCGCGGCCGAGCATGTCCATTGCCATGCGCAAGCCGTGACCGCGCTCGCCGAGCAGGCAGTCGCTGCCGAGCACCACGTCGTCGAACCACAGCTCGACATGGCTGGTGCCGCGCAGGCCCATCATCGGCTGGTCGCGGCCGATCGTGAAACCTCGCAGGCCCTTGTCCACCAGGAAGAGCGAGATCTCCTTGCGGCCGTTGGCAACGCCCGTGACAGCGGAGACGAGGAAGGAGTCCGACACCAGGCCGTCGCTGATGAAATGCTTGTGGCCGCTCAGGTGCCAGTGGCCGGCGTCGTCGAGGGTGGCCTGGGTGCTGATGCCGGCGGCGTCCGACCCCGCGCCGGGCTCGGTGATCGCGATCGAGCAGACGCGCGCGCCGCGCACCGTGGGCCGCAGCCAGCGCTCGAACTGCGCGCCGCGGCAGGCCAGCAGCGCTTCGTAGACGTTGCCGAAGGCGCGGCCGGATCAGGATGTCGGTGGTGTGGCCGAACGGCTCTTCGCAGAGCATCGTGTCCACGGCACTGAGGCCACCGCCGCCATGTTCTTGCGGGATGTTCATGCCGTACAGGCCGAGGGCTTTGCCCTTCTCGTGGATGGCGGCGGCCTTGTCGGGCGCGAGCGCCCCGCTGGCCTCGACCTCGTCTTCGTCTTCGAGCGGCGCCAGTTGTTCGCGCACGAAGCGGCGCACCGTGTCGATGAGCAGGCGCTGCTCGTCGCTGAGGGAGAAGTCCATCAGAGGAGCACGGGTGCAGCGGCCACAGCGTGCGCGCCGCCGAGGAACAGGCGCTCGATGTTCGGGTCGGCGAGCAACTCGCTGGCGGCCCTGTGCAGCACCAGGCGGCCCGATTCGAGCGCGATCGCGTCGTCGGCCATCTTCAGCGCGCTCTTCACGTTCTGCTCGACCATCAGGATCGTTGTGCCGCCGTCGGCCAGGTTTCGCAACAGGCGGAACACGTCCTGCACCACCAGGGGCGACAGGCCGATCGAGGGCTCGTCGATCAGCAGCACGCGGGGCCGCAGCAGCAGCGCGCGGCCGACCTCGAGTTGCTTCTGCTCGCCGCCCGACAGCGACGAGGCCGCACTGTGCAGGCGCTCCCTGACGCGCGGAAACAGCTCGAGGATTTCGCGGATGCGTTCGTGCGTGGTCTTGCTGCCGAGCGTGATGCCGCCGAGCTCGAGGTTCTCGATCACGCTGAGTTGCCCGAACAGGTTGCGCCCCTGCGGCACGAAGGCCACGCCGTGCCGCGTGAGCAAGTCTTTCGGGCTGGCGCCGGTGATGTCCTGGCCGTCGAGGTGGACCGAGCCCTGCTTGACCGCGAGCAGCCCGAACAGTGTCTTCAGCACCGTGCTCTTGCCCGCGCCGTTGGGGCCGAGCAACAGCGTGATCTTGCCGCGAGCGGCCTCGAAGCTCAGATCGTTGAGGATCATGAATTCGCCGTAGCCGGCGGTGACGTTCTTGAACTCGATCATGGTCAGTTGCCGAGGTAAGCGTCGAGTACGGCCTTGTTGCCGCGGATCTCGGCCGGCGTGCCGATCGCCAGCACCCTGCCCTCGACCATCACCAGGATGCGGTGGCACAGGTCCATCACGAAATCCATGTTGTGTTCGATGACGACGAACGAGCTTGCCTTTTCTCCTGATGACCGCGTTTTGTTGAGTTCCTTGAGCAGCGTGCTGATGCCGCCGACCAGGCTCGGATTCACGCCCGCGCAGGGCTCGTCGAGCAGCACCAGGTCGGGCTCGCTCATGAAGGCCATCGCGATATCGACCAGCTTTTGCTGGCCGTAGCTCAGTTCGCCGGCCTTCTTCTCGGCGACATGGCCGATGCGGAACTGCTCGATCAATGCGTCCGCCTTGGCGCCCAGGCCCGAATCGCCGGGCGCGAACATGCGGCTCCAGATGCTGCCTTCATGCTCCTGCGCGGCCACCAGCAGGTTGTCGCGCACGCTCATCTTGCCGAAGACCTGCAAGGTCTGGAAGGTGCGGCCAACGCCGAGCTGGTTCAACTGCATGGGACTCTTGCCGGTGATGTCCCGGCCGTTCAGCTCGATCTTGCCGGCGTCGGGCTCGATCTGGCCGAGCACGCTGTTGAACATCGTCGTCTTGCCCGAACCGTTGGGCCCGATGACACCGAAGATCTCGCCGGGATAGACCTCGAAGGACACGCCGCCGACGGCCTGGATCGCGCCGTAGGCCTTCTTCAGGTCGCTGACCTTGAGGAGCGGGGCGGTCACGATGCGGCTCCGATCCTGGACGCCGCCGCGGCGCGTGCGGCCGAGGCTTCGCGGGCATGGCGGCGCGCCTTCATGCGGTCGGGGATCGACAGCAGGCCATCGGGCAGCCACAGCATCAGCATCACCACCGCGCTGCCGAAGACGAACAGGTACCAGCCCTGGGCGAAGCGCAGCCACTCGGGCAGCAGCACGCCCACAGCCGAGCCGAGCAGCGGGCCGAAGAAGTAGCCCGCGCCGCCGACCACCACCATCAGGTACATCATGATCGAGGCGCCCACCGTGAACGGCGCCGGCTCGATGAACTCGACCAGGCTGGCGAACAGGGCCCCGGCCACGCCGGCATACACCGCACCGATCGCAAACGACAGCAGCGTGTAGGCCTGGATATTGATGCCCAGGCTTTCGGCGCGGATCGGGTTGTCGCGCAGCGCCTTGAAGGCCTTGCCCCAGGGCGAGGAGAGCAGCTTCCACAGCAGCGCGCCCATGACCATCGCGACTGCGAGCACGAAGTAGTAGTAGTGCAGCCCCGCGCTGAGCTGGAAGCCGAACAGGCTCGGCCGCGCGATGTTGTTGATGCCGAAGGTGCCGCCGGTGAGCCACTCCTCGTTGCGCATCACCAGCCACACCGCGGTGTTGAAGCCCAGCGTGGCGAAAGCCAGGTAGATCGTCTGCACCCGAAGCGCCGGGAAGCCCAGCGCCAGGCCGATGGCAAAGCAGCCGAACATGGCCACCGGCAGCCCGAACCAGAAGCTGAAACCGGCCTTCATCAGGATCGCCACGGTGTAGGCGCCGATGCCGAAGAAGGCGGCGTGGCCCAGGCTCTTCTGCCCCGCATAGCCGATCGTCAGGTTCAGGCCCA
>JANOKY010000345.1:0-17158 GCA_031419635.1 Burkholderiales bacterium
GACCAGGATCTTGCGATGCTTCAATTCGGCGACGTTCTCGCCATGGCCCGGAATGCGCTTGTCGACCAGTTCGTAGTACGTGTCGATGGTGTCGAGCAGCTTGACGCCGGCCGCGCGAATCGCGTCGACCGTGGCGTGCAGGTTGCCCGAACCCAGCGCAATGTGCTGGATGCCTTCGCCGTGGTACTTGTCCAGGTACTCCTGGATTTGCCCGGCCTTTTCGTTGCCTTCTTCGTTGATCGGGATGCGGATCTTGCCGCAGGGGCTGGTCATGGCCTTGCTTTTGACGCCGGTCACCTGGCCCTCGATATCGAAGTAGCGCACCTCGCGGAAATTGAACAGGCGTTCGTAAAAATCGGCCCACTCGCTCATGCGGCCGCGGTGCACGTTGTGCGTCAGGTGGTCGATGTAGGTCAGGCCATGGCCGACCGGATTCAACTGTTCGACGCCCACGCCTGGCAGCGGCTCGAAGTCGACATCGAAGAAGCCGATGTTGCCGATATCGCCGAGTTGCTTGCCGCCCTTGCCGCGCCAGCGGTCGACGAAATAGATCACGCTGTCGCCGATGCCCTTGATGGCGGGGATGTTCAACTCGCCCGGCCCCGCGGTGCCGGCGTAGCCCCAGGCGCCGAGCGAGATCGCGCGCTCGTACGTGGCGCGCGCGTCCTGCACTCGAAACGCGATGGCGCAAATGCTCGGCCCATGCAAGCGTGCAAAGCGTTGGGCGAACGAATCGGGCTCGGCGTTGACGATGAAGTTGATCTCGCCCTGGCGGTACAGCACCACGTTCTTGTGCCGATGCCGCGCGATCGGCTTGAAGCCCATGCGCGCGAACAGCGCGCCCATCGCCGCCGGGTCGGGCGCCGCGTACTCGATGAACTCGAAACCGTCGGTGCCCATCGGGTTGTCCCAGGGGGTGAATTGCATGCCGTCCTCGTCGTGCGCGGTGGTGGGTGGGTCGCGAGACTGTAGGTTCGTCGCTGCGCAGTTTTTCTGCAAGTTCAGGCTTGATTCGACTGGCCTGCGCAGGAAACCTGCACAATCGATGGCATGGACAGCCTCATCACGCTCGATGCCATTGACCGGCGCATTCTTCGCGCGCTACAGGGTGACGGCCGCATGACCTACGACGTTCTGGCCCAGCAGGTCGGGCTCTCGCCGTCGGCCGTGCTCCGTCGCGTGAAAAGGCTCGAAGAGTCAGGCGTCGTGCTCGGCTATGTCGCCCTGCTGGCTCCAGAGCGCGTTGGGCTGTCGCTCACCGCCTACCTCAATGTGCGCCTGGAAAAACACACCGAGCGGCACAAGCGCAACCCGATGGACCTGTTCCGCGCCGCGGTGCAAACCTGGCCCGAAGTCGTCGAATGCTCGGCCCTCACCGGCGAGATGGACTACCTGCTGCGCGTGCTGGTGCAGGACATGGCGCATTACTCCCGCTTCGTGATGGACACCCTGCTCAAGCACCCGAGCGTGCAGGACTGCAAGACCAGCTTCGTGCTCGACCGGGTGAAGAACACCACCGCGCTGCCGGTCTGAGAACCCCGCCTCAGGCGTCGATTTCGCGCAGCAACTTGAGCGTCGGCTCGGGGCCGAGCAGCAGCAGCGCGGCGATTTCGGCCACGTCGTCGGGCAGCGCGGCGTTGTCCCAACCTTGCGCCGTGTGCCGCGCCAGGCGCACCGCCAGCATCACGTTCTTCACCTGCGAGCTGTGGGCATGGCGCGCGTCGTCCAGGCGGATCAACAGCTCGGGCAATCGCCAGGCTTTCATCAGCGCCTGCTGCAGGTCGGCCAGCGTGATGCCCAGCACCGCCTGCTGCACAGCGGCCGAACGCAGCGTTGGCTCGGCGCGCTGGCGGCGCGCGATCTCCAGCGCCAGCGTCGGCGCGTGGCACCACAGCAGCAGCTCGGCAAAGCCGTGCAGCAGGGCGGCTTCGTGGATCACGGCGGCGTCGGGGTCCATGCGGTGCGCCGCGAAGCCGAGCGCGAACTGCGCGGCGCGGTGCGAGCGGTCGAGCACCGCTTGCAGGCCAGCGTCCACCTCGTCGGCATCGGCCGTGTCCTGCAAGGCCTGGCTGAGTGTCGGCAGCTCGCCAAAGTGGCGGAAAAACGGCCCGATGCCCAGCAACACCAGGGCGCTGACGACGGTTTCGACATCGGTCTCGCGCCGGCTCGTCGTGCCCACATGGGCCAGCAGCTTGAGCGTCATCAGCGGGTCGGTGCCCACCGCGGCGGCCAGCAGGTGCGCGTCGACTGCGTCTTCGTTGACGGCCAGTTCACGCACTGCCTCGGCCGTGCTGTCGAGCACCGGGATCGTCGCGCTGCGAAAGTGCGTCAGCCACGCCGACAGATCGCGCAGCGGGCGGGCGATGCGTTGCGGTGGCGTGATCAGGGCAGTCATGGTTTGCGGCGCTTCGTCTTTGCGCTATCGGCGCGACGCTGCGGGACTTGAGCGGGGCCTACAGCGCCAGCATGTGGCCCACGCGCGGGTCGCTGCGGCCATAGCCCTCGGGCGGCGGTGCGCCCAGCCACTGCGCATGCGTGGGCGCGAAGAACAGCTCCGGCTTGGGCCCGGGCAGCCCCGCGCCCGAGCCGAGTGCCTGCCAGTGCGTGCCGCCCACCGAGCAGCTATAGCGCAGCGCCGCGCCGAAATGCTCGTGGATCTGGCGCCGCAATGGCGCGTCGTCGCTGAAGTCGATGTACAGCGCCGGGGTGTCGCTCGCCACCTCGGTGCGCCAGCCGGCGTAGTCGAGCACGTCGTCGTAGCAGCCCAGGCTGCGCGCGAAGCCGGCGTTGGCGGTCGAGGTCAAGCCGACGATGCGATTGCGGCGCCCGGGCCGCTGCGTCAGGCAGAAGGCGGTGGCGAAGGCGGTCTTGCTCGACGCACTGGACAGCAGCAGCGTGCTGGCACCAAAGGCGTCCTGCGCGGCCACGAAGTCGTCGATCAGGAAGGCCGTGGTGAACAAGGGCCGCAGCACCGCGCGCACGCCTTCGGCTTCGGCCGTAGCCGCTGCCGTGCGCGCATAGCGGTTGTAGATCGGCGGCAGCGCTTGCCGGTGCGCGGCGCCATCGGTAAAGCCGTCGCTCTTGACGCCCACCGGCTGGACCACCAGGTGGGTGGCCATCGGCAGGTAGCCATCAAGGCGCGCGCCGACCGCCACGCCGTCGGCGCGCGATTCGATCACCGTGGCAAAGCCCCACACGGGGATGCAGCCCCAGCCCTCGGGGGCCGGAAAGAACTGCCAGTAGCGCATCGTCTCGCCGAACGCGGCGTAGGTGATGTTGTTGGCCGTCAACGCGAAGCGCACGATGCGCAGCCGGGCCTGGCCGGGCTGTAGCGCAGACGGGGCATCGGCGCAGGGGCGTTCGAGCTGCAACTGCGACAGCTCGCCACGGCGGACCAACAGGCGTGCGCTGGTGGAGTGATCGGCAAACATCGGCAGCTCCTGTGCCGGGCGGCAAGCCCGCGGTGCAGCGTAACGCACCGCGGGCTGCGGATCACAGCCGCGTCACACCCGCCAGGTGCGCGACGAGCTGGCCGTCGACATACAGCGCACCCTCGGGCGCACCGGCTTCGGCATGGAATTCGAGCAGCGGTGGCCGGGCGCTTGGGTGCGGCCGGGCCGGCGCTGCCGCGAGCTGGCGGGCCAGCCGTTGCAGCACGCGGCTGGCGCCATGCAGGGCCGCGGCGACGCTGCGGCGCAGTGCCGGGATCGCTGGTGCCAGCGCTGGGTGCACCAGGTGCAGCGGGTCAATGGACGGGGGCTTGATCGACATCGGGTTCTCCTCGGGCGCAGCCTGTGCGCCGCTCGTGATTCAGGGGGGTGGTGGTCGTTCCGTCTGGCTCATCCGCTCGAGCTCGCGGCGCAATTCGCGCGCGCTGCGCTGGCGCTTGCCGCCGGCGGAAGGGCCATGGGTGCCGGCATGGCGCAGGTGGCAGGGGCGCACCAGCGGATTGCGGGCCGGCACGCGGGGCAGGGTGATCTTCATCGTCGTCTCTCCAGTTCGTCGGTGGATGGGCCGGAAATGCAAAAGGCCCGGGGCATCGCTGCTCCCGGGCCTGGGCAAGGAGGGGCGTCGACTCAGTCGTCGACGGCCACCGCTCGCCTGCCCCGGGCCGGGGCGTCGAAACTTGCAAAGGAGCACAGGCCACAGCAGCGGCTGGTGCGGGCACAGGCGGGTGCAGTCATGCGGCTCCTGGGTTGGGGGGGGGGGGCTGAAGGGCGGGATGTCGTTGCCGAATCCCGGTGGCGGGCCCATCGACAACTTGCGCAAATGATAAACGATTGGTTATCTTGCGCAAGGGGTGTTACCCCTTAAGGCAAGGGATCGACGGGCCGGCGCCCTCAGCGTTTCTTCGGTTTGAGCGGCGCCACGCCGGTCTGGGTGCGGCGCCAAAGATCCACGGCGTCGTCACGCTTTGCGGGGGCTGCCGCGGCCTTGGCCTTGACGGCCATGCCGGCCGCGGGCGATGGCATCAACACCTCGCCGAGCAGATCGAGCAGGCGCGTGCGCGCGCGTTGCGGATGGCGGCGGTAGTAGGTCAGCACCAGGCCGACGATGAAGCGCTCGTCGTCGTCTTGGGGCAGGGGACTGTCGTGCGACTCGGTGGGCGCCGCCATGCCGCCTGGGCGGGCCATTGCCGGCGCGGGCTGAGTGCCCTGCGGCTGATCCATCCAGCCGGGAGGCTTGTGGCACAACTGTTCGAACTGCCGCGCCAGCCGCTCGCCGATCTGGCGCGATCGGCTCTTGATCTGGCTCCAGTAGCTGGGCTGGACCTGCAGCCGCTCGGCGAAGCGCCGCTCCAGGCCGCGCAGGGTGGCCGCGTCGGGGTGCTTGACGGTGGCCTGGACGAATTCGTCGAACAGGCGCAGTGCGTTGTCGAGCCGGGTTTGCGCGACGTCGTGCACGGGAACGCTCATGCGGAGATGATAAAGGCGGCTTGCCTGCCTGGTCCGCTGGTGGTGGGCACAGCGAGCCTGGGCGCTCGTGATGGCCGAGGCGAGAATCGGGCCGACCGTGGCTGACGCCCGCGAGGAGACCACAACATGGCAACGCGACTGATTCGATTCCTGGTCTGGCTGCTTGCGCTCTCGGCCAGCCCGCCGCTGCAGGCCGCCGAGCGCGCCCTCGACAAAAGCGTCGAGATCGTCGCCACGCTCGACCAAGCCTGGGCTGCGTGGACCACGCGCGAAGGCATCACCAGCTTCTTTGCCCCCGACGCGAAGGTCGAGCCACGCGTGGGCGGCGCGTTCCAGGTTTACATCGACCCGCTGGCCGAGCCGGGCATGAAGGGGGCCGACGACATGCGTGTTATGGCCGTGCAGCCGAAGAAGATGATCTCGTTCGACTGGAACGCGCCGCCGCACCTGGCCGAGGCGCGCGCGCAGCGCACCTTCGTCGTCGTGCGCTTCGAGCCGGTGAACGAGAAGGCCACGCGGATCACGCTGCACCACACGGGTTGGGGCGATGGCGGCGAGTGGGACAAGAGCTGCGCCTACTTCGACCGCGCCTGGGGCGATGTGCTGGGCAACCTCAAAAAACGCTTCGACAGCGGCCCGCAAGACTGGACCGTGTGGCTGGCGCAATTGAAGAAGATGCACGAGGCGCAAGCCGCCGCGTCGGCGCCCGCGAAATAGCGCGCCGCGTCAATCGTCGTCGCGCACCTTGTGTTCCGAGGTGAGCTGTAGCTGCACCGCCGGCGGCACCGCTTCGTAGTGCGACATCGCCAGCGTGTAGCGGCCCTGGCCGGCGGTCATCGCGTTCAGCCGCGACTGGTAGCCGGTCAGTTCGGCCAGCGGCGCCTGGCCCTTGATCACCATCGTGCCGACGCTGCCGTTGTGGGTGCCATTGACCTGGCCGCGGCGTGACGACAAATCGCCAGTGATGTCGCCCATGGCCGTATCGGGCGCGCTGATTTCCACATCGACAATTGGCTCGACGATGATCGGCCGCGCCGCGCGCACCGCGGCCATGAAGGCCTTGCGGCCGGCGGTCATGAAGGCGATCTCCTTGCTGTCGACGCTGTGGTGCTTGCCGTCGTAGACGATGACTTTCACATCGACCAACGGGTAGCCGGCGATCACGCCCAACGTCAGCGCTTCGCGCACGCCTTTTTCCACCGCCGGGATGAACTGGTTCGGAATCGTGCCGCCCTTGACCTGGTCGACGAATTCGAAGCCGGCGCCGCGCGGCAGCGGCTCGATCTTCAGGTACACCTCGCCGAACTGGCCGGCGCCGCCGGTCTGCTTCTTGTGCCGGTGGTGGCCTTCGGCCGGCGTGGTCACGGTCTCGCGGTAGGCAATGCGCGGTGGCCGCGTGTTGACCTCGAACTTGTACACGTCGCGCAGGCGCTCCAAGAGCACGCGCAGGTGCAGCTCGCCCAGGCCATAGACGATGGTTTCGTTGGTGGTGGCCACATGCTCGACCTTCAGGCACGGATCCTCATCGACCAGCTTGGTGAGAATTTCCCACATGCGCTGCTCATCGCCGCGGCGCTTGGGCTCGATCGCCAGGCCGTGCACGGGGATCGGGAAGGGCAGCGGCTTCAAGTGGATGTGGTCGTCTTCGGCGGCGTCGTGCAGCACCGCGTCGAAATGGATCTCATCGACCTTGGCCACGGCCACGATGTCGCCCGGCACCGCCCGCTGCACTTCGACATGCTCCTTGCCTTGCAGCATGAACAGGTGGCCGACCTTGAAGGGTTTGCGGCCATCGCCGATGTAGAGCACGCTGTCGCGCGTGACCGTGCCCTGGTGCACGCGGAACAGGCCCATGCGCCCGACGAAGGGATCGACGGTGACCTTGAATACATGCGCCAGCACATGCGCGTTCGCATCGGGCAGGCAGGCCTTGGGTTTCGCCGCGGTGCCCTCGCCTTCGAGAAACTCGGGCGGGTTGCCTTCGCTCGGATTCGGCAGCAGCTTGACGATCACTTCGAGCAACTCGGCCACCCCCGCACCGCTGCGCGCCGAGACAAAGCACACCGGCATCAGGTGGCCTTCGCGCAGTGCCTGCTCGAGCGGCGCATGCAACTCGCCCGGGTCGATGTCGCCGTCGTTCAGGTAGCGGTCGACAAACGCCGCATCGACCTCCACCACCTGCTCGACCAGCGCGCGGTGCGCGGCATCCACGCTGCCGAAATCGCTGTGGCCGTCGCGGTTGTAGAAGCAGTCGACCACCTTGGTGCCGCCGGCATCGGGCAGGTTCAGCGGCAGGCATTCGCGGCCAAAGGTGGCCTGGATGTCGGCCAGCAGCGCGGCCAGCTCAGCCCCGGCGGCGTCGATCTTGTTGACCACCAGAAGGCGGTCGAGGTGGCGCTCGGCAGCGTAGGCCATCATCCGCACCGCCATCGCGTCGATGCCACCGACCTTCCAGCTCGCGGCGTTGATGACCACGACCACGGTCTCCACCGCCTCCAGGGCCGGCAGCGACTGGCCGATGAAATCGGTCGAGCCGGGGGTGTCGATCAGGTGGATGCGCGTGCCGGCATGCTCCATGTGCAGCACCGCGGCGTTGAGCGAATGCTGCATCTTGCGCTCCAGCGGGTCGAAGTCACTGACCGTGCTGCCGCGCTCCAGGCTGCCGGCCGCACCGATAGCTCCGGCGCGCACCAACAACGCTTCGGCCAGGCTGGTTTTTCCCGCACCCTGCGGCCCGACCAGCGCGAGGGTGCGGATGTTGGCGGTGGTGGTCGATGGGCTGGGCATTGGGGATTCTCCGGGCGTTGGCGGCCAGGCCAGCGTAAGGGATCGGGCCCCAGCACACAAGGGCGACAGCCCGGGCGCCGCAACGGCTCTGCTAGGCTGCGCCGTGGCTTCCACCATCGCGCCCACGGGTCCGCCAGACGCCACGCTCCCGGCGCCGCGGCGCGTGCTGCCCGTGCTGGTGCTGGCGCAACTGGCCGGCACGGCACCCTGGTTTGCGGTCAATGCCGTCATGCCCGACCTGCAGCAGGCCTTCGGCTGGCCGGCGGCGGCCGTCGGTACGCTGACCTCGGCGGTGCAGCTCGGCTTCATCGGCGGCACGCTGGTGTTCGCACTGCTGTTGGTGGCCGATCGGTTTGCCGCGCGGCAGGTGTTCCTGCTCTGCTCGCTCGGTGCGGCGCTGGCCACGCTCGCAGCGGCGATGTCGGCGGGCTCGTTCGCTTCATTGCTGTTCTGGCGCGCTGTGACCGGCGTGTGCCTGGCCGGCATCTACCCGGTCGGCATGAAGATCGCGGCGCAGTGGTTCCCGCGCGGCGTGGGGGTTGCGCTCGGCCTGCTGATCGGCGCCCTGGTGCTCGGCAGCGCCAGCCCGCATGCGCTGCGCGCGCTGGCGGCGGGCTGGCCCTGGACGACGGTGTTCTACGCCGTCGCACTGGCCAGCGCGGCGGCCGGCACCGTGCTGGTCCTGGCGACCCCCGAGCCGCCGCGCAGCGCCGTGCACGCGGGCGGCCTGCACTGGCGCGCGCTGGCCAGCATCTGGACCGATCGCCGCGTGCGCGCCTCGGCCTTCGGCTACTTCGGCCACATGGCCGAGCTGTACACGGTGTGGGTGCTGGTGCCGGCTGTGCTGGCCACCCGGCTGGCTGGCCCGCCGCTGTCATGGGCCGCGTTTGCCGTGCTCGGCGCCGGCGCGATCGGCTGCGTGGCCGGCGGCGCGCTGGCCACGTGCTTCGGCAGCGCGCGCGTGGCCGGTGCGCAACTGGCCACCAGTGGCCTGTGCTGCCTGTTGTCGCCCTGGGCCCTGGGGGCCGGTGCGCCGCTGTTCGCGCTGTGGCTGCTGGTCTGGGGCATCACCGTGGCCGGCGATTCGCCGCAGTTTTCGGCGCTCACCGCGGCCAATGCGCCGCGCCACGCCGTGGGCAGTGTGTTGACGCTGGTCAACAGCATCGGCTTCGCGATCTCGATCATCAGCATCCAGCTTTTTGTCACGCTGGCGCAAACGGTGGCGCTGGACCGGTTGCTGCCGTGGCTGGCGATCGGTCCGGCGCTCGGCCTGCTTGCTTTGCGACCGTTGCTGCGCCGAAACGCCGGCTGACTACTGAAACGCCACCTCGGCAAAGCTCCTCAGCTTGCGGCTGTGCAACTGCTCGCCGCCGGCCGCGCGCAGCAGCTCCACCGCGCGCATGCCGATGCGCAGGTGCTGGTCGACGCGTTCGCGGTAGAACTGATTCGCCATGCCGGGCAACTTGATTTCGCCGTGCAGCGGTTTGTCGCTCACGCACAACAGGGTGCCGTAGGGCACGCGGAAGCGGAATCCGTTGGCGGCGATGGTCGCGCTTTCCATGTCCAGCGCGACAGCGCGGCTCTGGCTGAAGCGGCGCTCGGGGCCCGGGTGCGGCAACAGCTCCCAGTTGCGGTTGTCGGTCGAGGCCACGGTGCCGGTGCGCAGCAGGCGCTTCAACTCGTAGCCCGA
Organism: Burkholderiales bacterium; assembly: GCA_031419635.1. GTDB lineage: Bacteria > Pseudomonadota > Gammaproteobacteria > Burkholderiales > Burkholderiaceae_C > CADEEN01. Next base: position 9,394 of record JANOKY010000345.1, read on the forward strand.
GAGTTGCGTCACATCGGCCACCGCACGTTCGAGCGCCAGTTGCACTTCGGCCAGGGCGGGGATCGGCACCCACAGCGGAAGCTCTTCGTCGAGCACATGGTCTTCGCGCACGTATCCATGGGCCAGCACATAGTCGCCGAGCTGCTGGGTGTTGCGCAGTCCGGCGCAATGGCCGAGCATGATCCAGACATGCGGGCGCAGCACGGCGATGTGGTCGGTGATGGTCTTGGCGTTGGCCGGGCCGATGCCGATGTTGACCATCGTGATGCCGCTGCCGCCAGGCCGCACCAGGTGGTAGGCCGGCATCTGCGGCAGCCGCGGTGGGGCGGCGCCGGCCGTGTCGCGCGGGTCGGCTGGCGTGCCGGTGCGGCGCGTGACCACGTTGCCGGGCTCGACGAAGGCGGCGTAGTCGGCCGCCGGGTCGGCCATCGTGGCGTGGCCGAGCTTGATGAATTCGTCGATGTAGAACTGGTAGTTGGTAAACAGCACGAAGTTCTGGAAATGCTCGGGCGCGGTGCCGCTGTAGTGGCGCAGGCGGTGCAATGAGTAGTCGACCCGCGCGGCGGTGAACAGGGCCAGAGGCTGGGCTTCGCCGGGGCTGGTCTCGTGGGTGCCGTTGGCGATGCCGTCGTCCATCGCCGCCAGGTCGGGCAGGTCGAACAGGTCGCGCATCAGCAAGCGCCGCTGGGCGGTGAGCGTGCCTTCGAGGTGGTCGTCTTCGGCCAGCGAAAAGTGCACCGGGATCGGCTGCTCGCTGGCGCCGATTTCCAGGGCCACCGCGTGGTTGCGCAGCAGCAGGCGGAACTGCTCGCGGTAGTAGTGGGCGAACAGGTCGGGGCGTGTCAGCGTGGTCTCGAAGCGGCCGGGGCCGGCGGCAAAGCCGTAGCTCAGGCGCGAGTCGGCTCGGGCCACGGTGTCGATGCGCACGCGCACGAACGGGTAGGTGGCGCGCACGCGCTCGCCGGGATTGTGGCCGTCGAGAAAGGCTTGCAGGTGTTTGCGCAGATGCGCCACACCGTTGTCGTAGATCGCGCGCGCATGGGCCAGCGCGGCGTCGGGGTCGTTGAACTCGCGGCGGGGCAGCAGGTCGGGGGCAATCATGCAGTCATTGTGCAGCGGCTTCGTACACTCTGGGCCAAGGAGGTGGGTCCATGAAAGTGTTGGTGATGGGTGGGGGCGTGATCGGCGCCACCGCCGCCTACGAGCTGGCGGGCGACGGCCACCAGGTGACCCTGATCGAACGCCAGAGTGGCGTCGCGTTGGAGACCAGCTTTGCCAACGCCGGCGAGGTCTCGCCCGGCTACTCGGCGCCGTGGGCCGGGCCGGGCGTGCCGATCAAGGCGGTGAAGTGGCTGCTGATGCACCACCGCCCGCTGGTGATCCGGCCGCATTTCGATTGGCACCTCGTGAGCTGGGTGCTGGCGATGCTGCGCAACTGCACCGCGGCGCGCTACGAAGTCAACAAGAGCCGGATGGTGCGGCTGGCCGGGTACAGCCGCGACTGCATGGTGGCGCTGCGCGCGGCCACCGGCATTCAGTACGATGAGCGCATGCGGGGCACGCTGCAACTCTTTCGCACCCAGCAGCAGCTCGACGGCACGGCCTCGGACACGGCGATCCTCGACCGCCACGGCGTCGCCTACGAACTGCTCAGCCGCGCCGGCTGCATCGAGCACGAGCCGGCATTGGCGCGGGTGCGCGACAAGTTCGTCGGCGGCCTGCGTCTGCCCGGCGACGAAACGGGCGACTGCTTCAAGTTCAGCCAGCGCATCGCCGAGATGGCCGTGGCGCGCGGCGCAACGCTGCGCTTCGGCGTCAATATCCAGTCGCTGCTGACTGATGGCAAACGCCTCACCGGCGTCGTCACCGACCAGGGCCGGCTGCAGGCCGACACTTACCTGGTCGCGCTCGGCAGCCATTCGCCGAAGTTGCTCTCGCCGCTGGGCATTGAGCTGCCCGTCTATCCGGTCAAGGGCTACTCGATCACCGTGCCGATCACCGACGCCGCGGGCGCGCCCGAATCCACCGTGATGGACGAAACCCACAAGGTGGCGGTAACGCGGCTGGGCGAGCGCATCCGCGTCGGCGGTACGGCTGAACTCGCGGGTTACACCCTGCAAATGCACGAGGCACGGCGGCGCACGCTGATGCATGTGGTGGGCGATCTGTTCCCCGATGGTGGCGACCTCGGCCGCGCCGAATTCTGGTGCGGCCTGCGGCCGATGACGCCTGACGGCACGCCGGTGCTTGGCGGCACCGAGCTGACCAACCTGTACCTCGCCACCGGCCATGGCACCCTGGGCTGGACGATGGCCGCGGGCACCGCGCGGGTGATCAGCGACCTGATCTCGGGCCGCGCACCGGCCATCGACATGGCCGGGCTGACGATCGACCGCTACCGCTGACGCCGCAGCCCTTGACTGCGCGGCAAGCGCCCCCATCTGCGGCGCGCGAATCACTCTCTTCCCTTCCCTGACCATGAGCCAAAAACAAACCCTCGCCTTCCAGGCCGAAGTGCAGCAAATCCTGCACCTGGTGACCCATTCGCTGTACTCGAACAAGGAAATCTTCCTGCGCGAGCTGGTGTCCAACGCCTCGGACGCCTGTGACAAGCTGCGCTTCGAGGCCCTGGACAACGCGGCTTTCTACGAAGACGCGCCCGAGTTGAAAGTGCATGTCAGCTTCGATGCCGAAGCCAAGACGGTGACCATCCGCGACAACGGCATCGGCATGAGTGCCGACGAAGCGGTGTCGCACCTGGGCACGATCGCCAAGAGCGGCACCCGCGAGTTCATGGCGAAATTGGAGGGCGAGCAGAAGAAGGACGCCAACCTGATCGGCCAGTTCGGCGTCGGTTTCTATTCGGCCTTCATCGTCGCCGATCGCATCACGGTCGAGTCGCGCCGCGCTGGGCTCAAGCCCGAGGAGGGCGTGCGCTGGAGCAGCGACGGCAGCGGCCAGTTCGATGTCGAGACGATCACCCGCGCCGAGCGCGGCACCGACGTGACGCTACACCTGCGCGAGGGTGAAGAAGAGTTCCTCAAGACCTGGAAGCTGAAGTCGATCATCAGCAAATACTCGGATCACATCTCGCTGCCGATCCTGATGAAAAAGGAAGAGTGGATCGCCGAGAAGGCCGAGACGGTGGTCAAGGACGAGTGGGAAACCGTCAACAAGGCCGCGGCACTGTGGACGCGGCCCAAGAGCGACATCACCGACGCCCAGTACCAGGATTTCTACAAGCAGATCTCGTTCGACAGTGACGCGCCGCTGGCCTACACCCACAACCGCGTCGAGGGCCGCAGCGAGTACACGCAGTTGCTCTACATCCCCGCAAAAGCGCCCTTCGATTTGTGGAACCGCGACAAGCGCGGCGGCGTCAAGCTTTACGTCAAGCGCGTCTTCATCATGGACGACGCCGAGGCGCTGATGCCGGTGTACCTGCGCTTCGTCAAGGGCGTGATCGACTCGGCCGACCTGCCGCTCAATGTCAGCCGCGAGCTGCTGCAGGAGAGCCGTGACGAGAAGGGCATCCGCGAGGGCTCGACCAAGCGCGTGCTGTCGATGCTGGAAGACCTGGCGGAGAACCAGAAGGACAAATACGCTGCGTTCTGGAAGGATTTCGGCGCGGTGATCAAGGAGGGCATGGGCGAAGACCATGCGAACCAGGAACGCCTGGCCAAGCTGCTGCGCTTTGCCTCGACGACGGCTGACGAGGGCGTGTCCCTGGCGGACTACGTGTCACGGCTGAAGGAAGGCCAGGCGCCGATTTATTACATCACCGCCGACACAGTGATGGCGGCCAAGGCCAGTCCGCAGCTCGAGATCTTCCGCAAGAAGGGCATCGAAGTGCTGCTGCTCACCGACCGCGTCGATGAGTGGATGCTGAGTCACTTGTATGAGTTCGAAGGCCACCCGCTGCAAAGCGTGGCCAAGGGCAGTGTCGACCTGGGTAATTTGCAGGACGAGGCCGAGAAGAAGGAAGCTGAGGCCGCAGCGACAGCCTTCGCACCGGTGCAAGAGAAATTGAAGGCAGCGCTGAAAGACCGTGCGAAAGACGTGCGCGTGACGACGCGGCTGGTCGACTCCGCCGCCTGCATCGTCGTCGAAGAAGGCGACATGAGTGCGCACCTGGCGCGCATGCTCAAGCAGGCCGGCCAGCAGGCGCCGAAATCGCTGCCGATCCTCGAAGTCAACGCCGAGCATGCCTTGGTCAAGCGGCTGGAGCGCGACGAGGCTCACTTCGACGATCTCGCGCACCTGCTGTTCGACCAGGCCTGGCTGGCCGAAGGCGGCCAGCTCGACAACCCGGCCGCGCATGTGCAGCGGGTGACGCGGCTGTTGACGGCGTAGCGCTCAGGCCAGCAGCGGCGGCTCGTCCATCGCCTCGACCTGCTCGCGCAACTGCGTGGCCTGCTGCGACCAGTAGGCCGCGCTGCCGAACCAGGGGAAGGCGGCGGGGAAGGCCGGGTCGGTCCAGCGCTCGGCGATCCAGGCGCTGTGGTGGATCATGCGCAGCGTGCGCAGCGGCTCGATCAGCGCCAGCTCGCGTTCGTCGAAGGGCCGAAACACGCGGTACCCGGCGAGCAGTTGCGCCAGTTGCGCGCGCATCGAATCGGCGTCGCCCGAAAGCAGCATCCACAGGTCCTGCACCGCGGGGCCGTTGCACGCATCGTCGAGATCGACCACATGCGGGCCCTCGGCGCGCCACATGATGTTGCCGGGGTGGAAATCGCCATGCAGACGCAGGCGCGGCACATGGGCATGGGTGGCCAAGGCGCGGTCGACGCGGGCCAGCGCGGCATCGCACCAGCTTGTCCAGGCCGGCAGTTCGGTGTCGGGCACGAAGCCGCCGTCGAGCAAGCGCTGCCGTGCGGCGTGGCCGAAGGTGGCGGCATCCAGCGTGCGCCGGTGCGCAAACGGGCGCCGCGCGCCGACCGCGTGCAAGCGGCCGAGAAAACGGCCCAGCCATTGCATGGCTGCGGGGTCTTCGAGCTCGGGCGCGCGGCCGGCATGGCGGTCGCTCACGGCCACGCGGTGCAGGGCGCCGTCGTCGAGCCAGCGTGCCAAGGTGGGTGGCGCGCCAATCAGCTCGAGGCCCGGCGCGTCGGCGGCAGCAGCCAGCACCCGCGGTGCCACCACCGGCACATCGTCAGCCGCCAGCTCCGTCGCGAAGGCATGCTCTTCGAGGATCTGCGCGTCGCTCCAGCGCCCTGGGCGGTAGAACTTGGCCACCACCACGTCGCCGTCTTCCAGGAAGACCTGGAAGACGCGGTTTTCGTAGGAGTTGAGTTGCAGCAGCCGGCCGTCGCCGCGCAGGTCCAGTGCGTCGAGCGTGCGCAGCACGCGGTCGGGGTCGAGATCGGCGTAGCCGACGGCCGGGGTCGCCGGATTCGCAGCGTGGTTCATGCGCGCATCCTAGGCGCGCTGGCGCCACGCTCAGTGGTGCGTGCCGGTGCTGGGGTAGCGCGGCTCGGATTCCACGACCACACCCGACAGGTCATCGGGCAGGTTGTCACCGTAGGCCGAGCTTTGCGGCGGCGCGCTGCCCTCTTGGCGCGAGCTCGGGAAATCACCCGTCAGGCTGGCGTCGAGCCGGTTGTCGGGGGCGAAGAAAGAGTCCTGGAAGAAGCTCGAGTCCTGCCACAGCGCATTGCGTTCACGGCGGCGCGACGAGCCCTCGCGCGCGCCGTCATCGCGGGTGCGCGGACGGCTTGGGGCCGGCTGCGGTCCGCGCGACGAGGCCGCGCTTTGCGGCACCAGCAATTGCAGTTCGGCCACCGAGGGCAGGTGGTCGACCGGGCAGCGCAGGTAGCGCACGCGGCAGGCACCGAGCACCGATTGTTTGATCTGCAAAACGCGGCGTGAATTGCCGCGGTCGGTGTCGAGGTCGATGGCGGCCAGCACACGGCCGTTCGCGCTGCAGATCGCAAAGGTCACATGGATCGAGCCCAGCAACTCGTACCAGAAGCGCACGTCCTGCGGATCGTTGGGTTGGCAAAAGCGCACCAGCGGCAATTTCGACAGCACGATGTGGTGCGGCAGCGCTTCGCGCAACTGGCGGTAGACGCGGCGTTCGTCGGTCGAGAACACCGGCCGCGGCGCCAGCGACCATTCGGTCGGCAGCGGCTTGACCTGCGGCGTGCGGTTGCGCGTAATGCGCCAGGCCACGGCCCCGATCAGTGCCAGCAGCAGGACGACCAGCGCAACGATCCACGGCAGCAGAGGTTCCATGACGGGGCTAGTTTGAGCGCCGGCATGCGCACTGCGCACGGGCGACATTTGGTTGCAATTGCGCTCATGTTAACCGCTGCCGCACAGTGGCCGATCCCCGAAGCCGGGGCCCTGCCTCGCGTGCGGTATTTGCGGTATTACTCGCTGGCGGCGCTGCCGGTGCGAGTGAACCGGCTCTTGACCTCGTCGATGGCGTCGAGCAAGCCGTCGACACGCCGGGCATGGACCTTGAAGCGGTAGTCGAGCTCGGCGGCCTGGCCTTCGACCATCGCGTCCACATGCGACAGCAGGTTGTCAGGCGGCAGCCGCAGCCGGGCTTGCGCTTCGCCGCCTTCGCGGTCGACGCTCGCGCCGGCGTGGCGCACGATGCGCAGCATCGCAGTGTTATCGCTCAAGGCGTGGATCACCAGCGTATCGATGCGGCGGTTGCGCGCGTGCAGAACGGCGTGGTCGAACAGGCGGCTGCCGTAACCGCGGCCGCGCGCCCTGGGCAGCACCGAGACGCCGAACTCGGCCTCGGCACACGCCCCTTCCTGGTCTGGCGCGGCCGGCATCGCCAGGTGCGCCATGGCCAACAACTCGAGGCGGCGATTGAAGATGCCGAAAACCTCGTCGTGGGTGAAGTCGATCAGGTCGGTGTAGTGCGCCAGTTGCGCGTCCGACGCGGCATAACCAAAGCGCAGGTAACGGTCGCCCTCGGGCAAGGCCAGCAGGTGGGCCAGGATGCGCGGGCGGTGCCGAGCCGACAGCGAGCGGATCGGCACCCAGCGAAACGGCGGCACCGCGCCGGCATCCGCGGCCGGCTGTTCGTGGCCGCTCGGCTCGCCCGCTGGCGCTACAGCTTTGGCGCCTTTGAAGAGATCGACAGCAAGTCCCATGGTGTTCTCCGGTTGCCCCCCTATCGCCGAACGGATGATTAGGGTTTTCCCGATACTAGCGGACTGCAATGGAGTCTGTAGTCCAATCCGCTGCGGCCAGCCGCTGCCGATCTGGCGGCTGGATGGCCAGTTCCGATATACTCGCGGGCTTTCCCGTCAGCGGCGGGGGAGCCGTGGTGAATGTCGGTTGCGTTTTGCGGCGCAGCCGCACGACCTGAGAGGCCGCATTTCGTACAAGCGGTACCGAGGGTGGTAGCCCGGCTGAACAGCCGCGAACTGGCCGAGGCGGCAAGCATTGTCGGCGCGGCCAAAACCGAAAGACCCTCATGAAGACCTTCAGCGCCAAGCCGGCTGATGTGAAGCACGAGTGGTTTGTGATTGACGCCACCGACAAGGTGCTCGGACGTGTTGCCAGCGAAGTGGCACTCCGTTTGCGCGGCAAGCACAAAGCCATTTACACGCCTCACGTCGATACCGGCGATTTCATCGTCGTGGTGAATGCCGAGAAAATCCGCGTCACCGGCAACAAGGCCAACGACAAGGTGTACTACCGCCACTCGGGCTACCCGGGCGGCATCTACGCCACCAAGTTCAAGGACATGCAAGCCAAGCATCCGGGGCGCGCCCTGGAAAAGGCGGTCAAGGGCATGCTG
>JANOKY010000346.1:0-3310 GCA_031419635.1 Burkholderiales bacterium
GTGATGGTTCGCCGCGGCGAGTTCAACCACATGGTGACGCTGCAGGGCGGCGTGCTCGGCAGCGTGGCCCTGGCCGAGGTGGCGGGCCGCAACCGTCGCGTGCCGCTGGACCATCCGCTGCTGGCCTGCGCGCGCCAGATCGGCGTGTGCCTGGGCTGAACCCGAAGCGGCCGCCAGCGTTGGCACAATCGCCACCATTGCACAACCAGGAGCGCATCGACATGCCGGCAGCCAAGATCCTCGTCGCCCAGGGCGGCGGCCCGACCGCGGTGATCAACCAGTCGCTCGTCGGCGTGGTGCTCGAAGCGCGGCGCTTCGGCGGCGTGGAGCGCATCTACGGCGCGCGCCACGGCGTGCGCGGCATCGTCAACGAAGACTTCGTCGACCTGACGCAGGAAACCAGCCACAACCTCGAGCAGGTGGCGGCCACGCCGGGCTCGGCGCTGGGCTCCACCCGCGACAAGCCCGACCTCAAATACTGCCAACAGATCTTCGAGGTGCTGCGCGCGCATGGCATTGGCTACTTCTTCTACATCGGCGGCAACGATTCGTCGGACACCGTGCGTATCGTCAGCGAAGAGGCGCACAAGGCCGGCTACCCGCTGCGCTCGATCCACATCCCCAAGACGATCGACAACGACCTGGTGAGCAACGACCACACACCGGGTTTCCCGTCGGCCGCGCGCTTCGTGGCCCAGGCCTTTGCCGGCGTCAACCTCGACAACGCCGCGCTGCCGGGCGTCTATGTGGCGGTGGTGATGGGCCGCCATGCCGGCTTCCTGACGGCGGCATCGGCCCTGGGCAAGAAGTTCCCCGACGACGGCCCGCACCTGATCTACCTGCCCGAGCGCACCTTCGTGATCGACAAGTTCCTGGCCGACGTGAAGGCCACCCAGGAACGCTACGGCCGCTGCGTGGTGGCGGTGTCCGAAGGCATCCACGATGCGTCGGGCCAGCCGATCCTGGCGCAGTTGGCCAAGCAGGTCGAACACGACGCGCATGGCAATGTGCAGCTCTCGGGCAGCGGTGCACTGGCCGATTTGCTGTGCGAAGAAATCAAGGCCCGCCTGGGCCTGAAGCGGGTTCGCGGCGACACCTTCGGCTACCTGCAGCGCAGCTTCATCGGCTGCGTCAGCGACGTCGACGCGCGCGAGGCCCGCGAAGTCGGCGAGAAGGCGGTGCAGTACGCGATGTGGGGCCCGCGTGATGGCTCGGTGACGATCAAGCGCACCGGCTTTTATTCAGCCGACTACGAACTCGTGCCCTTGACCGACGTGGCCGGCAAGACGCGCGTGATGGAAGACGCCTTCATCGCCGACAACGGCACCGACATCACCGACGCCTTCCGCATGTACCTGCGCCCGCTGCTCGGCTCCGACATGCCCGACGCCTACCGGCTGCGGCCGGCGCCGGTGGCCAAGGTCTTGAACAAGGGGCGCTGAGCCGCGCGCGGGCCTCAGGCCTCGCTCAGCGCCCGCTCGACGATCTCGCGCACGCCGCTCGACAACTCGGCCTTCGCCGCCACCCGCGCAATTGCCACCCGCGCCGCGGCGCGGTAGGGCTCGGCCAGGTGGCTCCAGCGGTCCATCACCCGCGCGATGCGCGCCGCGAGCTGGGGGTTGAGGGCGTCGATCTGCATCACCTGGTCGGCCCAGAAGACGTAGCCGGCCGCGTCGGCACGATGAAAGCCCGCCGGGTTGGCGGCACAGAAGGCCTGGATCAGGCTGCGTGCGCGGTTCGGGTTCTTCAGCGTGAAGTCGCGGTGCTGCAATAACTGCTTCACGCGCGCGAAGACGCGGCCGTCGGCGCGCTCGGGCATCCGCGCCTGCCAGGCGAACCACTTGTCGATGACCAGCGCTTCGTGCCGGAACTGTTGGTGGAAATGCGCCAGGGCGCGGTCGGCCAACTCGGCGTGCGACTCGGTGAGCGCCGTCAGCGCGCCCAGGCGCTCGGTCATGTTGCCGGCGTCCTTGACGCGCTGGTAGGCACGGCCGGGCCAGACCGTGTCGCCGCTGGTCGACGCGTGCAGGCACAGCATGGCCAGGGCCAGGTTGGCCAGCGCACGCTTGCCGACGCTGACCGGATCGGGGGTGTAGCCGCCGGTGACCTGGTGCGACTCGAAGGCCCAGACCCAGTCGTCGTGCAGTTCGCGCGCCAGTTGCGCCAGCATGGCGTCGCGCACGGCGTGGATGCGTTGCGGGTCGACCGTGTCGATCTGTTCGGCCAGGGCGTTCTCGTCGGGCAACTCGAGCACCAGGGTCTTGAACGCGGCGTCGAGCTGCGGGTGGCGCAGCACGGCGCGCATCGCATCGAGGAAGGGCGCGTCGAGCACCGCCTCGCGCGGATCGGCGTCTGCGCGGATCGCCGCGAGCAGGCGGCTGATCGCCAGGCGCTGCCCGGCCTCCCAGCGGTTGAACGGGTCGCTGTCGTGCTGTAGCAGCACCAAGAGGTCGGCGTCCGAAAGCGGCTCGGCCAGGATCACCGGCGCCGAAAAGCCGCGCAGCAGGGAAGGCACGGGTTCACTGTCGATGTTGACGAAGGTGAAGAAGCTCTTGGCTTCGTCGAGCACCAGCACGCGCTCGGTGGCCGACGTTGCCGGTTCGTCTTCGAGCTGCAGCGCCATCGCGCGGCCATCGCGGGTGAGCAGGCCGATGGCCATCGGGATCACAAAAGGCAGCTTGGTCGGCTGGCCTGGCGTGGGCGTGCCGTGCTGCTCGAATCCCAGGGTGTAGCTGCGGCTGGGTGCGTCGTAGCGGCCGCGGGCCGTGACATGCGGCGTGCCGGCCTGCGCGTACCAGCGCTTGAAGGTGTCGAGCCGGGTTGACAGCGCCGAGCCTGGGTTCGCGTCGGCGATCGCCTGCGCAAAATCGTCGCAGGTCACGGCCTGGCCGTCGTGGCGCTGGAAGTAAAGCGCCATGCCGCGGGCGAAACCTTCGCGGCCGACGAGGGTGTGCATCATGCGCACGACTTCGGCGCCCTTCTCGTAGATGGTGGGCGTGTAGAAGTTGTTGATCTCGACATACTGGTCGGGCCGCACCGGGTGCGCCATCGCGCCGGCATCTTCGGGAAACTGGCGTTCGCGCAGGGTCTTCACATCGGCGATGCGCTTGACCGCGCGGGCGCTGGCCGTGCCGGCCATGTCCATGCTGAATTCCTGGTCGCGAAAGACCGTCAGGCCTTCCTTCAGCGACAACTGGAACCAGTCGCGGCAGGTGATGCGGTTGCCGGTCCAGTTGTGGAAGTACTCGTGGCCGACCACGCTCTCGATGCCGAGGTAATCGGTGTCGGTGGCGGTGGCCGGGCTGGCCAG
>JANOKY010000347.1:0-5980 GCA_031419635.1 Burkholderiales bacterium
ATGGCGTCGGCCTGGTTGCGCAGGCTGCGGTACTGGGCATCGGCGGCCTGCGCGGCAGCCTGGTCGCCGGCCTTCTCGGCGTCGCGCGTGGCCTGCCAGGCGGCGGTGGAGCGCTGGCGCAGGGCCTGCTGCTCGGCGGCCTTGTCGGGCGGGGTTTTCTTCAGTGCATGGAACTGCGCCGTCAGGCTGTCGTATTGAGCCTGCAAGGCGCGGCGCTCGGCCTCGCTGTGTTTGCGCAAGTAGCTGCGCTTGGCCGCGACGCTGAATTCGCCCTCCTTGCTGAAGTCGCACAGGATCTCGCGCACCTCGGGCGTGGCCTTGAAATCGTGCGCCGGGCCACCGACCTGCTCGACCCCCGCCGGCAGCGGCGGCAGCGCGGCATGCAGGGCGGCCAGCGCGCGCGCGTTGAAAGCTGTCTCCGCGGCGCGTGGCTTGCGGCTGGTGCAATCGCCGAAGGCGGCGCCGGCGGCCAGGCAGGCGGCGGCCACGATGAGCGGGCGGGCGATCGACGCGGTTTTGTGCATGGTGGTCTCGCAGACGCAGATTCAGCGGCCGAGCACGCCGCGCAGGATGTCGAGCGCGCCGGGCTTCTTGGCCTCGGGCTCGCGCTCGCGGGCGGGCGCGGGCTGGGCTTCGGCCGACTTGTCCATGCCGCCCATCTCGGGCATGCCGAGCATCGCGTTGGCCACCGACTTGACGCGAACCTTGACCGCCCACACGGGTTCCCACGGCGCTTTCGCATCCGTTGGGCGCGGCGGGTGCGCGAGGTTCAATTCGTTGCCGTAGCCGATCAGGCGCAGCATCGCGCCCTCGCCGCTGAACACGCCCTTGGGCACGGTGCAGCGGGTGGTGGCGGGCGTGAGCAGCACCTTCTCGCGCAGCCAGCGATCGACGGCGGCATTGGTCTGGTAGTCGGTCAGGCCATGGCCGGTGTCGGGCAACTCGCTGGACGTCCACAGCACCGTCTCGTCGTTGCCGCCGGCGGCCATGCCGGCGGCGAAGTAGGCGCGGGCGCTGGGTGCGGCGCTCCAGCTCAGCTCGACCGCGCCGCCGGCGTCGCGGGTCTTCAAGTCGAGCGCGGGCATCAGCTCTTGTGCCGCCGGAATCTGGAAGCGCAATCCCGCCGGCACGCCGCTGCCGCTGAACGCGTGCTCGCCGGCCAGCGCGGCACCGGCCGGGACCATGCGCGCATCGGCCGGGCTCGGCCAGACCGGGCGGCCGGCGGCGCTGTGGCTGCCACGCTGGGTGGCGCGCCGGCTGACGAAAAACTGGGCCATGTCGGCGGCGCTGGCGCTGGCCATGTCGAGCAGCTTGGGCTGGCCGGCGCGAATGGTATCGCCGCAGCCCCAGTACAGCAGCAGCTTGCCGCGCGGGCGCTCCATGTCGTGCTCGACCACGGTGTCGTCGTTGTCGGGGGCCTTGCGCCCTTCCTTGGGTGCTTGCAGTTTCAGCGGACCGGGCAGGAAGCCGGCCGGCACGGCCTGCTCGGCCTCTGCCAGGGCGGGGTTGTTGCGCGTGTGCAGGGTCACATCGACCCAGCGCCCGGCGCTGCCGGTTTGGGTGTTGCCGAAGTTGTTCTTCGCCGCACCGCCGCCGCCGAACAGGCTGCCCAGCGCCGCCATCGGGTTGCCTGCCGCGCCGCCCGTCGGCATGCCCATGCCGCTGTAGGTGGCGACGTCGATCCAGGCCTGGGCCTGCGGCGGCTTGATGTTCGACTGGGCCTGGGCCGGGCCGGTGACAGTGAACAGCAGGCTGGCGCCGACGCAACCGGCCAGGGTGGTCAGCGCAGGGACTGGGTGGCCGCCGAGCTTGGTTTTCATCTCGTCTCCTTGATGTCGAACCGAGGTGCCGGAGAGCGGCTCGACACCTCGCAGCGCCGGGCCGCGCCGGTTCATTTCGCCGTCAGTCCCGAGGCGGTCGGCGCACAGGGCGCGGACACGCCGAGCAACTCGCCCCAGTACATCACCGAGCCGCCGGCGAGCACTGCCATCGACAGGAATTCACCGCCGTCGATGTCGATCGCGCCGGTCAGCACGGCCACCGGCGCCAGCACCTTCAGCACGCTGCCGCAGTCGCCGATGCGGTTGTTGCCCGCGTAGCCCCAAACGTAGACGACGCCGTTGGCGAGCGCCATCGAATGGCTCTCGCCAGTGCTGATGCGGCTGACCCCGACCAGGGTCGAAATCCGGGTCGGCACATAGACGATCGAGTCGGTCAGGCCGAGCCCCAGTTCACCGCTGGAGTTGTGGCCCCAGGCCCAGACGCTGCCGTCCTTCTTCAGCGCCAGCGAATGCGCGCCGCCAGCGGCGATGGCGATCACGTTGGTCATGCCCGGCACGCCGATCGGCCCGCCCTTGCTCACGCCGGTGCCGTCGCCCAACTGGCCGAGCGAATTGCCACCGACCGCCATCACCACGCCATCGTCGGTGAGGAAGAGGACGTGGCCACCACCTTGCGAGGCTGCCGCGATGAAAGGCAGCCCGCTGATTCGAGTCGCCGGCCCGCTGCGGCCGAACTGCCAGACCGTACCGTCGGCCTTGACCGCGACGCTGGTGGTGTAGCCGCTGCTGATCGATACCACCCCCGTCAACGGCGCAGCGTCGCTGGCAACGTCGACCGGCAGCGGCAGCGGGTTGTTCACCGCCGCGCCGCCCTCGACCGCGATGTCGGCGCCCCAGCCCCAGGACCACACGCTGCCGTCGCCGAGCAGCGCCGTGGCATGCCAGGCACTGCCGCTGACGGCGCGCACATCGGCCAGCGGCACCGTCACTGGGGCGGGCGCGTCTGCGCCGATGGCCAGGCCGGCACCGAGCGCGCCGCCGTTGTTGCGGCCGATGGCGCGCAGCACGCCGTTGTCGATGGCATAGGCGGCGGTGCCGGTGCCGGCGATCTTGAACTGGGGCGAGGCGACCCGGCCGCGAATCGGCCCGAGTTCAAACGGGAAGCTGCCGCTGATCGCAGAGAAGGCCTTGTCGACCACGAAGGCATAGAAGCTCGGCTGGCCGCTCGGATCGGTGGCCTGGCCGGCGAAGTCGCTGACCCACTCCAGCGTGAATGCGGCCTGGCCGGGCGCGGCAGTTGCGATGGCGACGAGCTGGGCGCTGAACGAAGGCGCATCCCGCAAGCGGTACACGCGAACCTCTTTCACGTTGTAGCCGACCAGCGGAAAGTCCACCGTCGACGGGTCGAGGTTGATGCTGAAGACCAGTCGCTCGCCGGCGACGAAAGTTTCGCGATCGATGCCAAGGCTCCCTGGCGCAGCGCTGCGCGCGATCGATTTTTCGAGCTTGGCCGACAGGTCAATCGCCTTCGGCGACAGCAGCACCTTCTCGAAGAAGGCCTGCACATGTTCGCCCGGGCCGATACCGGCCTTGCCCTTCAACTCGTACTCGGAGGCGTACACGGTGTCGTTGGCAACGTCGTAGCTGCCGCCGAACTTGATCTCGAACTCGGGCCCGGCATAGACCTCGATCACCTCCAGCCGGCCGAGCACGCCCCCGAGCGCCATGCCGGACGAGAGGCCGAGAAACGCGGTCGCCTTCACGCGCAGGCTGGCCTGGGTTGGGAAGGTCACGCTGCGCGTCAGTTCCGGGTCGGTGAATTGCAGGCTTCTGTAGGCCTCGAGCCGCGCGGGTTCGAAGGTGGCGTCATAGACGAAGCCGAAGTCCAGTTCGGCCGATTGTTTGAACTCGGCAGCGAAAGAGAACGCGTTGACGCTGACCTGTGCCGCCAACTCGAACTTCGCGTCCAGCGGAATGATCGGCGCGATAAAGGGCGACAGCGGACCCGTGATCGGGATCGGGATGTAGCCCAGCGTCGCCTTGCAGGTGACGCCGCCGGTGACGCTGGCGCCGAGGTTGACCACCGCCTTGCCGGCGACGTCGAGTGAGCCGAGCGCACGGAAATACATCTTCTCCGGCGCGTGGTTGACGATCTTGAACAGCATCTCGAACTGCAGATGCGGATCGACCTTGGCTTCGAGTTCGCCGGTCAGCACGCCCAGCGTCGGCGCGTCGCCCTTGCACGCGGCGCCCGGCACGCTCAGTCGGCGCAGGCGCTCGGCGCTGGCGATCTGCTTGCGCCCGGGCGCCAGCACCATCATCCGAGTCATCTCCGCGGTCGTGTACGCGGCAGAAACATTGAGGTCGGAGAACAGGACGTGCAGCGGCACGAGTTCGAGCACGACATCGGTGTTCGCGTTGTTGGCCGGGTTCGGCGCAGCGCTCACGACCTTGCCGGCGATCGGCTGCGCGCCGGCCCCGACCATCAGGCTGCCGGGTGCGGGAGCGCCGACGCCGGAGAGCGTCGTGCGGTAGCGCAAGCCCAGACCGCGCGACGCCGCGGCGTCGAGCGGCGCGGGCTCGACGACAACCTGCGAATCGGCGACGAGCAGGGCGCCGGCAGCGGGTTGCGCCGAATAGAACAGGACCGGCGGCGAGGCGATCGCGCTGCCTGGCACGGCCGCCGATACCAGGGTCGACGATCCGATCAGGGTGGCTTGCAATTCGAAGCCGCCGCCGGCGCTGCTGCGCACCGGATAGCCGCTGTTGGACGACACGACCGACGCACCGGCCGGCACCGGCACTTCGAGGCCGTTCGCATCGAAGGCGCGCAGGCCGAGCGCGCGCCGTTCGGTGGTGCTGATGATCAGCCCGCCAGGGGGCGAAATCTCCAGCCGTACCGCCGGCCCCGCTGCGGTGGCCGGCGCACTGGCGGCAGGGTCCGGCACCGGGGCACCGGCGCCCGGCCCGGGCGTGGCCGGAGTCGCCGCCGGGTCGGGAGTGGACGCGCTCTCGGCCGGCGTCGGGGCGTCGCCGCCGCCGCAGCCGGCCAGCGCCGTCAG
This sequence comes from Burkholderiales bacterium, assembly GCA_031419635.1. Lineage (GTDB taxonomy): Bacteria > Pseudomonadota > Gammaproteobacteria > Burkholderiales > Burkholderiaceae_C > CADEEN01. The sequence continues at coordinate 4,844 of JANOKY010000347.1, forward strand.
CACTGCCAGCAACAGAACCCACAGCCACAGCGGACTGGAGCAGCGAGCGGGAGAGAGTGAGTTCACGGCCTTGCCTCCTCGGGTGCCAAGCCCTGCGACGGCAGGGCGAGGGCCCGGTTGTAGAAGGCGCAGCGTTATGAACGCGTTATGGCGCAGCTCAGGCGTTGTGCACCACGCCGTCGCGCAGCGTGACGGCACCGCCAGCCGCCAGCTCGGCCAGCAGGCGTTCGCCCCAGGCCTGCGGCGACCCGGCAGGCTGCCCCAGGCGTTGCCAGACCTGCTGCGCGATCGCCGTGGCGGCGAACCAGGCCAGCAGATCGGGCAGCGGCTGGCTGCCGACTGCGAGCAGGTGGTACTTGGCCAGCGCCTTGATGCCGTGGCGGGCGTGGCGCGATGGATCGGCGCGGAAGGCCGCCAGGCGCGAGCGGGCGCGTTGCAATGCGTCGGCCACATCGTCGAAAGGCGCGCCGTGGCCGGGGATGACGCTGCGCACGTCGAGCGATTCGATCAGGTCCAGCGTGGCGGCCACCTGGTCGAAGCCGCCCGCACCGTCGAGCTCGGGGAAGACCACGCCGAAGCCGTTCTGCCACAGCGCGTCGGCCGAAATCAAGACGCCGTTTTGCGCGTCGAACAGGATCAGCGAATGCGGGTCATGGCCCGGGGCGGCCAGGGCCTGCCAGGTGCGCGCGCCCACCGTCAGCGAGTCGCCGGGGCGCAGCAGCGCATCGGCGGCGAAGCGCTCGCAGCGCTGGCCGGTCAGGCGGTAGGTCAGGCGGTCTTCGTCCCACTGCGCCACCGCGTCGGCGTCGCCCGGCGGGATCAGGATGCGCGCGGCGAAGGCGCGGGCCAGCGCCGCGTTGCCGCCGCAGTGGTCGGAGTGCAGGTGCGTATTGACGACGCGCGCCAGCGTCTGCCCTGGCCGCAATGCATGGCGCACCAGGGCCAGGGTCTGCTCGGCATGGCTGACATAGCCGCTGTCGATCAGCGTGGCGTCTTCGCCTTCGCCGCCGTGCAGAAGGATATTGTTCGACGACAGCCAGCCGCGTTCGAAGACCGCCAGGCCGTCGAACGCGCGTGCGATCACTTGTAGAGCAGATTCGGCAGCCACATCCCGATCGCCGGCCAGATGTAGAGCAG
>JANOKY010000348.1:0-5892 GCA_031419635.1 Burkholderiales bacterium
CATCGAATCGAGCGTGTTCACGCTGATCAACCAGATCGTCGAGCGTGAGGCCTCGGGGGGCCCGCAGGCGGCCAAGATCCTCACCGTGGTGCTGCAGTTCGGCGAAAAGAACCCGGGCATGACGCGCGTGATGGTCGGCGATGCGCTGGTGTTCGAGCATGAGCGCCTGATCGCGCGCATGAACCAGTTCTTCGACCGCGTCGAGTCGCAGTTGCGCCAGAGCCTGCGCGCCGCGGCCGAAGCCGCCGGCTCGCCGCAGCCCACCGTCGACGGTAACGCCCAGGCCTCGGCGCTAACGTCGTTTGCGGTCGGTCGTCTGCAGCGCTATGCGCGCTCGGGCTTCAAGCGCAGCCCGACCGAGCACCTGGACGCGGCGCTGCGCTTGTTCGCCTGAGGCGAGCGGCCGGTGCGTCGCGTCGAGGCCGTCGCCGACAATGTGCTGCACGCCCTGCTGGCCAACCCGCGATGAAGCCCACGCTCGAGACCCTGATTGAACGCTCCGACGCGCTGCTCGGCCGCCTTGAAGCGGTGTTGCCCCGCCCGCCGTTGGCCACGGATTGGCAGGCGTCGATCGCCTTTCGTTACCGCAAACGCGGCGGCGTGGGCGCGATCGAGCCGGTGCGCCATGTGGCCACGATCCGGCTGGCGGACCTGAAGGAAGTCGAGCCGCAGAAGGAGCGCTTGCTGCGCAACACGCGCCAGTTCGTCACCGGCCGCGCAGCCAACAACGTGTTGCTGACGGGCGCGCGCGGCACCGGCAAAAGCTCGCTGATCAAGGCCTGCCTGAACGAGTACGCGCCGCAGGGGCTGCGGCTGATCGAGGTCGACAAGACCGATCTGGTCGACCTGCCCGACATCGTCGACCAGATCGCCGAGCGCAGCGAGCGTTTCATCGTCTACTGCGACGATTTGTCGTTCGACGAAGGCGAGCCCGGCTACAAGGCGCTCAAGTCGATGCTCGACGGCTCGGTGGCGCAGGCCAGCGAGAACGTGCTGATCTACGCCACCAGCAACCGCCGCCACCTGCTGCCCGAGTACATGGCCGAGAACCTGACTTACACCCACACCGAAGACGGCGAGGTGCATCCCGGCGAGGTGGTCGAGGAGAAGATTTCTCTGTCGGAGCGCTTTGGCCTGTGGGTCAGTTTTTATCCGTTCACGCAGGCCGAGTACCTGGCGATCGTGGCCCAGTGGCTGAGTCACTTCGGCATTGCCGACGCGGCACGCATTGAAGCAGCGCGGCCTGAGGCGCTGGTCTGGGCGCTGGAGCGCGGCTCGCGATCGGGGCGGGTGGCGTACCAGTTCGCGCGTGATTTCTCGGGGCGAGAGGGCGAATGACGCAGCGCCAGCCCGTCGATGTGGCGGTCGGGGTGTTGATCGATCCCAACGGCCGCTTCCTGATCACCTCGCGACCCGCGGGTAAGGTCTACGCCGACCACTGGGAATTCCCCGGCGGCAAAGTGGAGGCGGGCGAGTCGATCGAGGCCGCACTGCAACGCGAGCTGCAAGAGGAACTGGGCATCACCATCGGCGCCGCCCAGGCATGGAAGACCACACTGCACGACTACCCGCATGCGCTGGTGCGCCTGCATTTCTGCAAGGTCTTCGCTTGGAGCGGCGAATTCGAGATGCGCGAATCCCAGCAGATGGCCTGGCAGACGCTGCCGGTGGCGCTTGCGCCGCTGCTGCCCGGCACGCTGCCGGTGCTGGCCTGGCTGGCCGAGGAGCGTGGCTTTGTCGGCGCCACCCACTAAACTCGATCGCATGGACTGGTTGGACGCCGTGAAATGGGACCGCGATGGCCTGGTGCCGGCGATCGCGCAAGAGGTCGGCAGCAACGACGTGTTGATGTTCGCTTTCATGAACCGCGAGGCGTTGGCGCAGACCGCCGCCTCGGGTCAGGCCGTGTACTGGAGCCGCTCGCGCCGCAAGCTGTGGCACAAGGGCGAAGAGTCCGGCCATGTCCAGCAGGTGCACGAGATCCGCCTCGATTGCGACAACGATGTCGTGCTGCTGAAAGTTACGCAGCTCGGCCACGAGCCAAGCATTGCCTGCCATACCGGTCGGCACGCCTGCTTCTTCCAGAAGCTCGACGGCGATGCCTGGCACACCGTCGAGCCGGTGCTCAAAGACCCGGCGCAGATCTACAAATGACCACCAGCAACGACACCCTGGCGCGCCTGGCGGCGGTGATCGAGGCGCGCCGCAACGGCGACCCCGACAAGAGCTACGTCGCACGGCTGTTTCACAAAGGCACCGATGCGATCCTGAAGAAGGTCGGCGAAGAAGCCACCGAAGTCGTGATGGCGGCCAAGGACGGCGCGCATGAGCGGTTGGTTGGCGAAGTTGCCGACCTGTGGTTCCATTCGATGATCGCGCTGGCCCAGTTCGGATTGACGCCGGCCGATGTGCTGGCTGAGCTGGAGCGCCGCGAAGGCCTGTCGGGCCTGGACGAATTTGCCTCGCGCAAGGCACAAACCCGTGACAAGGAGGGCAACTGAGTGGACAACACCGTGATCGAGGCCGGCTCGGGCAAGTCGAGCGAAGAACTGGCCAGCCTGAAACAGGTGACGATGGTCATCTATGCACTTCAAGGACTCGGCTTTCTGACCGGTGGCGTGACTGCCATCATCGCTATCGTCATCAACTACGTGAAGCGCGAGGATGTGACCGGCACGATCTACCAGAGCCACTTCGACTGGCAGATTCGCACCTTCTGGTGGGGCCTGCTGTGGGGAGCAATCGGTACCTTGTTGGTCCTCGTGGTCGTTGGGTTCGCGGTGCTGTTCGTGGCCTGGGTCTGGACCGTCTACCGCGTCGTCAAGGGCTGGCTCAAATTGACCGAAGGCAAGCCGGTGATGCCTTCGCCGATCGCCTGACGCGCCATGCCTGTCGATCCGAACTGCCTGTTTTGCAAGATCGCCGCCGGCCAGATTCCGGCCCGCAAGGTTTACGAGGACGACCAGGTGCTGGCCTTTCACGACATCCACCCCTGGGCGCCGGTGCACATCCTGATCGTTCCCAAGCGGCACATCACTTCGATGGTCGACGTCGGACCCGAACACCAGGCCCTGCTCGGGCAGATGATGGTGCTGAGCAGCCGCCTGATGGCCGAACTGGGCGTGACCAACGGTTACCGCCATGTCATCAACACCGGCCGCGACGGTTCGCAGGAAGTGTTGCACTTGCACCTGCATGTGATGGGCGGGCCGCGGCCCTGGGCCAAAGGCTGAGGGCGATGGCCCCGCAGGGCGCGCAGGCATGGCGCTCACCTAGAATCCTCGCATTGTTCCAATCAGGAGAACGTCATGGGATCGTTCAGCATTTGGCATTGGTTGATCGTGCTGCTGGTGGTGGTGTTGATCTTCGGCACCAAGAAGCTGAAGAACATCGGCGCCGATCTTGGCGGTGCCGTCAAGGGCTTCAAGGATGGGGTGAAGAGTGGCGGTGAGCCAGCGCCCGAGGCTGATGCGGTGCCGACGCAGAAGGTCACGACCTCGGCCAAGGCGTCCGATCCGAATACGGTGGACGTTGAAGCCAAGACGAAAAGTTGAGCGCCGTTCGTTGCTGCCTTGCCCCCATCCCGGCCTTCCCCCAAGGGGGGAAGGAGTAGGCGGCGCGCTGGCGCGCGAGCATCATGATTGACTTCGGCTTCGACAAGATTGCGCTGATCGGCGCGGTGGCGCTGATCGTCATCGGGCCCGAGAAGCTGCCGCGCGTGGCGCGCACCGTGGGCCACATGCTGGGCAAGGCGCAGCGCTATGTCGCCGATGTCAAGGCCGAGGTCAGCCGCTCGATCGAGCTCGAAGAGCTGCAAAAAATGAAGAGCCAGTTCGAGGGCGCGGCGCGCGATGTCGAACAAAGCGTCAATCGCGAGATGAGCGCCGCCACCAGCGACTTGAAGCGCAGTTGGGACGACGGCCTGCCCCCCGCGCTCGACACGCCGGTGTCAGCCGCTGACGGTGGCCTGGCCTCGCCGCCGCCCGACTACAAGCACCCGAAGAAGAACTGGCGCTTGAAACGCGGCGCGATGCCGGCCTGGTACAAGCAGCGTCAAGGCATCCGTACCAAGGCGCTGTCGGGTGCGGCGCGGGTGGCGCGGTTCAGGCCGCGGCCGCTGAACCGATGAGAGCCCCCAAGATGCTTCGCATCGCCCCCCTTGGCCCGGTAGCGGGCCATGAGTGGCCCATGGGGAGCGTCCGCCTTGGGGCGGCCCGGCGGCGGACATGAGTACCGACAAGGAAGACGAACTCGCCGGCACCGAGCAGCCGTTCGTCTCGCACCTGATCGAGTTGCGCGACCGCCTGATCCGCGTCGCGATCGCGGTCGGCATCGCCTTTGGCGTGCTGTGCATCTGGCCCGGGCCTGCCGGCATGTACGACCTGCTGGCCGCGCCGCTGGTGGCCACCCTGCCCAAAGGCACGACACTGATCGCCACCAACGTGATCTCGCCGTTCCTGGTGCCGCTGAAGATCACCTTGATGGCGGCCTTCATGGTTGCGCTGCCGATCGTGCTGTACCAGTTGTGGGCCTTCGTCGCGCCGGGCCTGTACAGCCACGAGAAGAAGCTGGTGATGCCGCTGGTGGTGTCGAGCACGCTGCTGTTCTTCCTCGGCGTGGGCTTTTGCTACTTTTTCGTCTTCGGCCAGGTCTTCAAGTTCATCCAGAGCTTTGCGCCCAAGAGCATCACCGCCGCGCCGGATATCGAGGCCTACCTCGGCTTCGTGCTGACGATGTTCATCGCCTTCGGCGCCGCCTTCGAAGTGCCGATCGTGGTCATCGTGCTGGCGCGCATGGGGCTGGTGAGCATCCAGAAGCTGAAGGAATTCCGCGGCTACTTCGTGGTGCTTGCGTTCATCGTCGCCGCCGTCATCACGCCCCCCGACGTGGTATCGCAACTGGCGCTGGCGATCCCGATGTGCCTGCTCTACGAAGTCGGCATCTGGGCGGCGCAACTCTTCATCAAGCACACCCAGGCACCGGATGCCGAGGGCGAGAAGACCGCCTGATCAGGCCCGCGCGGCCTTGACCACCGCGTAGCGCTCGAGTGTCTTGGCCCGCGCTGCGTCGTGCTGCACGATCGGCGCCGGGTAGTCGCGGCCGATCTCGATGTCTGCTGCTGCCAGTTCGATCGGACTGACCAGCCACGGCGCATGGATCAGCTTGGCCGGCAGCTTGGCCAGGGCGGGCAGGTAGCGGCGGATGAACTTGCCCTCGGCGTCGAACTTCTCGCTTTGGCTGACCGGGTTGAAGATGCGGAAGTAGGGCTGGGCGTCGCAGCCGGTGGAGGCCGCCCATTGCCAGCCGCCGTTGTTGGCGGCCAGATCGAAGTCGTTCAGTTTCTCGGCAAAGTAGCGCTCGCCCCAGCGCCAGTCCAGCCCCAGGTCCTTGGTCAGGAAGCTGGCGGTGACCATGCGCAGGCGGTTGTGCATGTAGCCGGTCTGGTTGATCTGGTGCATCGCGGCGTCGATGAGCGGGTAGCCGGTGCGGCCGTCGCACCAGGCCGCGAACAGCGCCTCGGCGTGCTTGCCATGCTCCCAGCGGATGGCGTCGTACTCGCGCTTGAAGGCGTGGCCGACGACATGCGGGTGGTGGTGCAGCACCTGGTGATAGAAGTCGCGCCAGATCAGCTCCGACAGCCAGACTTCGGCGCCCTTCGATCCACTGCCAGTGCCTGCCTGCGCGCGCTGCCAGGCCTCGCGCGCGAGCTGGCGGATCGACACCGTGCCGAAGCGCAGGTGCGTCGACAGGTAGCTCGGCCCCTTGACGGCAGGGAAGTTGCGCGTCTCGTCATAGCGGTCGATGCGCGACAGAAAATCACCCAGCAGCTCCTGCGCGCCGGCCGCGCCGCTGGGCAGCTTGAGCGTGTGCAGGTCGGTGGCCTCGAAGCCG
>JANOKY010000349.1:0-2697 GCA_031419635.1 Burkholderiales bacterium
GACGCCAACGGCAAGTTCACGCTCAGCGTGCTGGAAACCGATTCCGGCAAGCACCGCCTGATCGTCAACGTGCCCGCGACCGCGATCGACAAGGACACCGGCGCGGCGGTCGGCACCGCGTTCACATTGGTGGCGCCCGCCACCGGCACCACCGGTGCGCAGAGCGTGTTTGTCAGCCCGCTGACCACCCTCGTGCTGCAGCAAATGGACGCCAGCGGCCAGACCCTGGCGCAGGCGCGCGACTTCGTGCAGGCCCAAGCCGGACTGGCGATTTCGCCGCTGGCCGATTTCACTGTGGCCGTGAATGCCGACAACGCCAAGGCGGCCAATGCGGCCAAGCTGGTGTTGCAGACCTCACGCCAGCAAGCCACCGCGGTGGCCCCGGCGGTGGGCCAGACCGACGTCAGCGGCGCGGTGATCACACAGGCCGACCTCGACAAGGCGGCGTTGACGCAGGTGATCGACGCACTGCCGAGCATCGGCGCCGCCGCGGCCGATCCGGCGGTGACCGGACTCACCGGCACGGCCCGCGAGCAGGCCCTGACCGCTGCCGCGGGTCTGGTGGTGGCGGGGATCGGCTTCACCCCCGAGCAGGCCAAGTTCGTGATCGGCCTGCCCAAGTTGCCGCCGTTGCCGGCGAGCAGCACGCCCGAGGCCAGCGCGACGCTGATCTCTATCCAATATTCCAACGCCGCGAACTGGTTCACGCGAGCCAACATGGGTACCGCGGCCGACAACACGCCCGATGCCAACGGCTTGATTCGCTTCTTCGACGTGCGCACGCGGATGGCGCCTTACGCCTACCAGCCGGACAAGGGTGTGGCCGAGTCCTTCACGCGAACCACCAACCCGGAGCTGTTCTGGAACGGCAGCACCTGGACCAAGTGCAAGCTCGGCGACCGCTTCACAGCCACCGTTCGTGACGCTCTCGGCCGCAACAGCTCCAACTATTGCGACAACAACGAGAAGGGCACCGGCCAGCGCGGTGAGGTCGACATCTCTGGCCAGACCCTGGCCAACGTATGGACCGACAAGCTGCTGCCGCAGGCGGCCACCACGACCAGCCCCGGCAACTGGAGCTTGCCCGACGTGGCCCTGCTCGGCACAGCCGTGTTTCCGGCCGGCTCGCGGCTGCAATACAACAGCAACACCACCACTGAGACGGCGATCACCTACAACACGCTCGACACCAATCGTGTCGGCGTGTTCAGCGTGGCCGTGGCCCAGGGCGGCGACGCGCGCATCGGCAGCCCGGCCTGCGCCACCGACAGCAACCAGCCGCTGGCGACGACGCTGGAGCAGGTGGTCGAGCGCAACCTCGGGCATCCGTGCATCTTCAACCAGCAGACCAACGACGCGAACGGCCTCAGTCTGAACCCCAACGAGGTCTGGGGCACGTCCACCGTCAGCCTGGGCACGCTGGCCACGAACGTCGCACGGCCGGCCGGCACGACCAACTACTACACCACCAACCGGCTGCTGCGTACTTCCTTCCCTCGCGGCAGTAGCACCGTCTACTGGAGTTGCTTGCAGCGAACCACCAACAACGGCACGCGCAACTGCGTCCAGATCGGCACCGGCACCTTCACGATCTCGACCCTTGGCGACGCGCGGGTGATGACCTTCAACAACCTGCCGGCCGATGCGCAGGCCAGAAGCTCGACGCGGGTATTCGTCGAGCGCGGCGGTGCCATCTACTTCGGCTTCAAGAACAAGGTCGGCGACACCAACACACGCATGCAGTTCAATATGGCAGCCGCCAATGCCTTGTTGCGTCAACTGGGTATGCCGCCGATTGCGCCCGCCGATGCACCCAAGACACTCACCGGCGCCAAGGCAGCCACGGCCGCGACGCTGAAGGGCGTGTGGGGCGGCCCCGGCACAGCGGGCAGCGATGCCAACGACGCAGTCATCTTCCGCTTCGGCGACAACGGCGAGTTCCTGATGGCGCAGGCCACCCCGCCGACGCTGACTGGTCGGCCCGGCCTGGAGAAGGGCTGGCTCGATTTCGACCCTGCCACCGGCCAGGGCGGGCGGCTGCTGGAAGTCGATAGCAACGGGCAAGCGGGCACTTCGCATCCGCAGCCAGGCGAAGGCATCACCGGTGTCAGCGACACGGCCATCACCTATGTTGGCGGCAGCATCCCGCGCTTCGTGGATGACCCGGCAGGCATCGTTGGCATGTGGGCCCAGGGCTCGGCCACCGACCTGAAGGCCACGCACTTCGTGTTCTTCGCCAACGGCAAGGTGCTGTCGATCCATCCGGCCGAGGACGCAGGCGCCTGCTTCACGGCTCGCCAGGGCCCGCCGGGGATCGAATGGTCGGACTACACGTTCAACGCAGGCACCAGTGCGCTGACGATCTTCAATAAGATCTACGACACCTCTGGCTGCACGGGCGTTTTCGACGCCACTACGGTGCCGCAACCGACGTCGGTGAGCTTCACGGTGACGATGGCCGCCGACAAGAAGACCTTTACGGTGCCGGTGGACGGCGGGGCGACGATCATGACCGGCTACCGGATCGCGCCGAAGTGATTTCGCGCCGCTGACAGCGCAAGAGCCGGGGCCCGCCCCGGCTCCTTTTCTTGCGCTGCTCAGAACTCGAGGTTGTCGATCAGGCGCGTCGTTCCCAGGCGCGCGGCGCCGAGCGCCACCAGCGGTTCATCCGCCGCAAGCTGTGCCCCGCTCGGTGCC
>JANOKY010000350.1:0-1525 GCA_031419635.1 Burkholderiales bacterium
CGCGACCTGGGCGGACTCCGCCTCCTTCTTGCCACCGCCGATATCCGAATGGTAGCCACGGAACCACACCTCTTCGACGTCTTGGGAACGGTAGCGTTCGTCCGGCTCCAGGGGCACTCCACGCAGTTTCTCGTTCACGTAGCCCCATGTCGTGTGCTGGAACCATGCACGCTCCTCGTTCAGCGCGAGGGCGTGGCGCACAACCTTAACTGAAGGATTGTGGCGAAGATGGGGCCAACTGATCGGAACCAGGCCACCATAGGATTTCACGGTGTCCCACACGCCGAGGAAGTCGATCTCGACTCGGCGCGAACGCTCGCGAAATGACTCGATAGCCACGGCAGGAGGGAAGTGTTCCGAGTACAGAGCGAAGCCGTCGGTGAACCATTCGTCAAATGACTCGCCCTCGTTCGGCAGACCACAGCGATGGACGAACCCCGCGACGGCGCGAACAGTGAACGCGCCGCGGCTAAAGCCGAAGAGATAAATGCTGTCGTTCTCCTCGTGATTGTCAGCCAGCGACCGTACGAGTTCCTTGAGGTTCTGTTTCAGGCCATAGCCGTCGACTAACCCGCGCAACCGCGCCAGCCAACCAGGCACTCGCAGGCCATGTGGCTTGGGTAGAACAGTCAGCATCTGGGCTACCGGCCGGGACTTGCTGTACGCCTTTGCCTCGGCAATCAGCCCGGGGTTTGTGCCGACGCCCTGATCGTAGAAGGCGATCTGCGGTCGCTCGGCCTCCGGCGAGCAGCGCAGGTCGATTGACCGGATCAATTTCGAGACGTTCGTCGCCCGCTCGTCGAACGCGTTGCCAGTGCCATCCGAACAAAGGACAATGTTCTTCGCCATCTCTGCCTCCACAGCGGCTGCGCCGCTCAATCGATCAGTTCGTTGCAACATTGCTCCGAGGACCGCCGAAAGTAAAGGGAGTGTCCAGTCGCCCAGCGCCGGATGCCGCCGTGTGCACAACTTCAGGCGCGCTAGCATGCTCTTCGCCATCGCCACGGAAGGGGCGGTCGCTCAGCATCAGCCCGGCCAAGCGTCACCCGTGCCCACACCGCCTCAACCCATCCCCGCCAGCCACCCCAGCGGCTGGTGCGTGCGCGCAATGCCCACCACGCCGGCGAACAACAGAAGCGCCGCCACGTAGCAGACCCCTCGCACACGCGCACTGCGGCCACGCTTCAACGCCAGGCTGCCCAGCACGATGTAGAGCACCAGCAACGCCAGCTTCACCGTCAGCCAGTGATTGGCAAACAGCGCCGCCGGCAGCACGGCGATCAGCATCAGCGCCGCCGTCAGCAGCACCGTGTCGATGCTGTAGCTCAAGTAGCGCAGCGGCGCGGCCATCGGCCAGCGCGCGCCGCTCAGCACGCCCGCGCCGCGCAGCGCGAACAGCGCGCCGCTGGCGATGACCGCGCCGATGTGGACGGCGCGGATTTGCGGATAGAACTCGATCAAGTGGTCTGCGGCTTGATCGGCAGAACAAGCAGCGGCTCACGCCTCGGCGCGACCCACAGCCGAA
>JANOKY010000351.1:0-2278 GCA_031419635.1 Burkholderiales bacterium
GCTGGGGCTGGGCCAGTTCGACATCCACACCTGGTTCGGCCTGTTCGGCCCGGCGCGGTTGCCGGCGGATGTGACGGCACGCCTGAACCGCGCGTTTGTCGATGCATTGAACTCGGCCGAGCTCAAGGCGCGGCTGGCCACCCTGATGGCCGAGCCCGCGCCGACCACGCCCGAAGCCTTTGCGCAGTTCGTTCGTGCCGAGCATGCCAAGTACGAAACTGTCGTGAAGGCATCCGGCGCCAAGGCCGACTGATTGCACTCAGAGCGCGCAACTGCGAAAGCCGGCGAAGCCTTCGTCGCGATCGGCGGCGACGAAGCGGCGGGCCTTCGGGTGCGCCAGCCGGCGCGGCTCGAACCAGGCCACGCCGCGCTGCACGCGCAAGCTGCCATCCGCCACCTCGCCACCCGGCCAGGCCCGCGCATGCCCGGCCACCCATTCCGCCACCTGGCCCCAGACGAAACCGCGTGACTGGCCGCGGCTGGCGGCCAGCTCCCATTCGATTTCCGTCGGCAAGCGGCGCCCGGCCCAGCGGCACCAGGCATCGGCCTCGAACCAGGCCACCATCGACGCCGGCTCCTGGGCCGGTGCGCGCTGCAGTTGGCCGAAGCGGCGCAGCAGCACACCGTGGCGCAGTTGCTCGACATCGCGCGGTGTGCGCCGCTGGCTTTGCTGCAACCAGGCCCAGCCCGCTTCGCTCCACCAGCGCGGCTCATCGTAGCCGCCGTCCTCGACGAATTCGGCGTACTGCGACCAGACCACCGCTTGCGCATCGATCTCGAAGTCGGGCACGGGCTCTTTATGCGCCCATTGCTCGTTGGCCGGCACGTAGCCGCCTCGCGGCGAACCCAGCCACCAGCGCTGCGCCGCAAACAGCAGCGGCTCGCGCAACGCGTGCCCGTGGCGTTCGGGTATCAAACGCGCAGCAGCCTGGAGGCGCTGCGCCTGCGCCAGGGCAACGAAGCGGCGCTGCAACGCGTCTTCGTCGAACAGCGCGGCGCGGTAGACATGCAGGCCGGCGTCGTCGGCTGCGGCGCCGTGCAGCAGCTCGAGCGTCAGCTCGAGTGTTTCAGCGAGGTAGGCCCGGGTGGTCTCGAAGGGCGGTCGTGCGGCCAACCAGCGCGCACGGTCCGCCAGCGCATCGGCGGACCACCAGGCGTCGGCGTTGGGCTCGATCGAGGCCAACGGCGCACGCCCAGCTTCGGCGGCCGCACCACGGCCGCGCTGCACATTGCGTGCGATCCAGCGCTCCTGGCGCCAACCGGCATGCCCTGCCAGCCACAGCGCCGGCTCGAAAGCCGCAGCCGGTTGCGGCGCAGGCGCGTTGGCGTGGCGCTCGAACAGTGCCAGCCAGGCGAGGGTCTGGTTGCGCGACTGCATCAGCGCCAGCGACAGCCACTCGCGGTCGGCGTGGCGCATGGCCAGGGCGTCGGCGAGTCGGGTGGCGGTATCGTTCATCGCCCGATTATCGGAACCCGGTTTGTCGCTGCCGGGACAAGCCGCCCGCGAACGATCGTGCTAAAACGCATGTCGCAGCTACCGAGCGACGCCATGGACCTGAGCTTCACCGCCGAAGAAACCGCGTTCCGCCAGCACATCCGCGCCTGGGTCGTGGCGAACCTGCCCCCCGATATCAGCCACAAGGTACACCACGCGCTGCACCTGGCGCGCGAGGACCACCAGCGCTGGGCGAAGATCCTCGGGACCCAGGGCTGGCTCGGCTGGGGCTGGCCAAAAGAGTTCGGCGGGCCGGGCTGGAACGCAGTGCAGCGCCATTTGTTCGAGGAGGAATGCGCGCTGGCCGGCGCGCCGCGCGTGATGCCGTTCGGCCCGGTGATGGTGGCCCCCGTGATCATGGCCTTCGGCACGCCCGAGCAGCAGCGGCGCTTTCTGCCCGGCATCGCCAGCGGCGCGGTCTGGTGGAGCCAGGGCTACAGCGAGCCGGGTTCGGGCTCCGATCTCGCGTCGTTGAAGTGCAAGGCCGAGCGCCGCGGCGACTACTACGTCGTCAACGGCCAGAAGACCTGGACCACGCTCGGCCAGCACGGCGACTGGATCTTCTGCCTCGTTCGCACCGGCACCGAAGGCAAGCCGCAGGCCGGCATCAGCTTCCTGCTGATCGACATGAAGAGCCCCGGCGTGACGGTGCGGCCGATCATTACCATCGACGGCGAGCACGAGGTCAACGAGGTCTGGTTCGACAACGTCGAGGTGCCGGCCGACCAACTGATCGGCGAGGAGAACAAGGGCTGGACCTATGCCAAGCACCTGCTCTCGCAC
>JANOKY010000352.1:0-8309 GCA_031419635.1 Burkholderiales bacterium
GCCCGCGTCGTCGACAGCTACCGGCGCATCCGCAACACGCTGCGCTTCCTGCTCGCCAACGTGGCCGACTTCGATGCCGAGCGTGACGCGGTCCCGCAGGCAGAGTTGCTGGAGATCGACCGCTGGGTGCTGTCGCGCGCCGCCGAACTGCAGGCCGAGATCCTCGGCCACTACGAGCGCTTCGAGTTTCACCCGGTGGTGGCCAAGCTGCAGCTGTTCTGCAGCGAAGACCTCGGCGCCTTCTACCTCGACGTGCTGAAAGACCGCCTGTACACGACGGCGCCGAAATCGCTGGCGCGCCGCTCGGCGCAAACCGCGCTGTGGCAGGTGACGCACGCGATGCTGCGCTGGATGGCGCCGTTCCTGTCGTTCACCGCCGAAGAAGCCTGGCCGATCCTCGCGCCCGGGGCTTCGCCGTCGATCTTCACCGAGACCTTCTGGCGCTTCGATGCACCCGATCACGCGCTGCTCGCCAAATGGCAGCGCATCCGCGCCATCCGCGACGAGGTCAACAAAGCGATCGAAGCGGTGCGCAGCGCCGGCGGCGTCGGCTCGTCGTTGCAAGCCGAGGTGGCGCTGACCGTCAGCGACGCCGACCACGAGCTGCTGGCCGCACTCGGCAGCGACTTGAAGTTCGTGCTGATCACCTCGCAAGCCAGTTTGCTGCGCGGCGACGCGCTGGCCATCGCCGTGAGCCCCTCAAGCGCGACCAAATGCGAGCGCTGCTGGCACTGGCGCAGCGATGTCGGCCACGACCCGGCCCACCCGGCGATCTGCGGGCGCTGCACCAGCAACCTGTTCGGCACGGGCGAAATCCGCACGGTGGCCTGACGCGGGGTTGGCAGACAATTCGCATGCGCGACGCGATATCAATCTGGAGGTGGCGCTCGATGAACACTCCCGACCAACGCATCACGCTGGAGCCCGGCAAGCGCGGTGGCAAGCCGTGTGTGCGCGGTCTTCGCATCGCGGTGCAAGACGTGCTCGATTGGCTGGCCAATGGGCGCACCGAAGTGCAGATCGTCGAGGACTATCCTGAGCTGACGGCCGAGGACATTCGCGCCGTCCTGAGCTACGCCGCTGCACGCGAGCGCCATGCGGTGTGGGTACCTGTTGCAGCGTAAGGACTGTTCGCACTGCGCCCGTGGTTTTGCGCGCGCCACCATGAAAGACATTTCGCTCGGTCAGCCCTCACCCCTGCCCTCTCCCAGAGGGAGAGGGGGCCAAGTCACCAGTGCGATGCAAACTCGCCTGAGTTGCGTCGATACAAAACACCCGTCGTGCAACTCACCTAACTCGAACCCAATCGCATCGTGGCCACTCGTTCATCTTCAGCCCCCAGCCTCGCCCTCTGGCTCGGCCTGGCCCTGGTCGTCATCGTCCTGGACCAATTCACCAAGACCCTCATCCTGGGCTCCTTCCAGTTGGGTGACAGCCGCCAGGTCACCTCGTTCTTCAACGTCGTTCGCGTGCACAACACCGGCGCGGCGTTCTCGTTCCTGGCCGGCGCGGCGGGCTGGCAGCGCTGGTTCTTCATCGTGCTCGGTGTGGTGGCCGCGGGCTTCATCATTTGGATGCTGCGCAGCCACCCGACGCAAAAACTGTTCTGCTTCGCGGTCACGATGATCATGGGCGGCGCACTCGGCAATGTCATCGACCGGCTGCTGCACGGCTATGTGGTCGACTTCATTCAGGTCCATTGGCGCGACTCGTATTTCCCCAGCTTCAACCTGGCCGACAGCGCCATCACCCTCGGCGCGGTGCTGCTGATCGCCGACGAATTGCGCCGCGTGCGGCGCGGCGGCTGAATACGCAATCAGCCGCCCACCACGAGGCGCGCGGCCGCCAGGTCTTCGAGCGCGGTGCCGACCGATTTGAACAGCGTGACCTGATCGTCGTGCGTGCGGCCGGCGCAGTCGCCGCGCAGCAACTCGGCCAGGTCGCCTGCGATCCGGTCCAGCGTGATGATGCCGCGCGCCAGCGGCTGTACCAGGTCGCCGGCTTCGGCCAGCGCCCCGGCGCGCGTGTCGACGACGATACAGTCGCAGCGCGAGATCGCCGCATCGTCGACCTCGCGCATGTCGGGGCGAAAACCGCCAACGAGATCGAGGTGCGTGCCGCGCTGCAGCCACGCGCCTTGCACCAGCGGCACGGTGGCCGTCGTGGCGCAACTGAGCACATCGGCCCGCGCCACCGCCGCGGCCAGATCGGCCACCGCCTCGGCGGCGATGCCTTCGCTGCGCAGTTGCTGCGCCAGCGCCTCGGCACGGTCACCGCGTCGGGCCCAGATCGAGACGCGCAACAGCGACGGCTGCAATGCCAGATGCGCACGCACCAGCCAGGGCGCGAGATGCCCGGCGCCAACCATCAGCAGCCTGCGCGCATCGGCGCGCGCCAGTCGCCGCGCCGCCAGCGCCGAGGCCGCTGCGGTGCGCCGAACGGTCAGCGCCTCGCCGTCGAGCAACGCCAGCGGTGCACCCGTGTGGCGGTCGCTCAACAGGTAGCTGGCCTGCACGCTGGGCAGGCCCTGCGCCGCGGCCTGCGGCATCACGGTGACCAGCTTGATGCCCAGGGCCTGGGCCGACCAGGCCGGCATCAACAGCAGCGACCCACCGGCGCCGAGCGCATGCGCGTGGCGCAGCGGCACCTCGGTGGCGCCGGCAACGAAGGCCGCTTCAAGGGCCCGCGCCAGCGCGTGCCATGGCAGCGCGGCGTGGACTTCGGCGGCTGAATAAACTCGCAAGGTCATGAGCCAAGCCAGTGTAGTCATCGTCGGCGGCGGCGTGATCGGCGCCGCCACCGCCTGCTTCCTCGCCCGCGACCACGGCGTCGCGGTGACCGTGCTCGAACGCGACCCGAGCTATCGCCAGGCGTCGAGCGCGCTGTCGGCGAGTTCGATCCGGCAGCAGTTCTCGACCCCGATCAACATCGCGCTGTCCCTGGCCAGCATTGAATTTCTGCGCCGAGTCGGTGACGAACTGGCGGTCGATGGCGAGCAGCCCGCGATCGGCCTGGTCGAGGCCGGCTACCTGTACCTCAGCGATGCCGAGGGCGAAGGGAACTTGCGCGCCAAGCACGCGCTGCAACGCGCGCACGGCGCCGAGATCGACCTGCTCGACACCGCTGCCCTGCGAGCGCGCTGGCCGTGGCTGGCGACCGCGGGTCTGGCCCTCGGCGCCTTCGGCACACGCGGCGAAGGCTGGTTTGACGGCCCGGCCCTGCACGCCGCCTTCCGGCGCAAGGCGCGGACCTGTGGTGCGCGCTTCGTGCACGCCGATGCGCAGGCCTTCGATGCGAGCGGCGGCCGCGTGCACGCGGTGCGCGATGCTCAAGGCCGCACGCATGCCGTCGACGCGGTGCTGATCGCGGCAGGTGCCTGGAGCGCGCCCTTGGCCGCGCTGCTCGGCCTGGCCTTGCCGGTGAGTGCAAAAAAGCGCGACGTCTTCGTGCTCGACTCACCCGCGCGCCTGCCCGGCTGCCCCTTGATCATCGACCCCTCGGGCGTCTGGCTGCGGCCCGAAGGCGCGGGCTTCATTGCTGGTGCGCCGCCGCGCAGGATGGGCAACTTCATCGACCCGGACGATGCGCCGCTCGACGCCATTGACCACGGCCTGTTCGACGACGTCATCTGGCCCACGCTGGCCGCCCGCATCCCGGCGTTCGTGGCCCTGCGCGTGCGCTCGGCCTGGGCCGGCTACTACGAGATGAACGCCTTCGACCACAACGGTGTGGTCGGCGCGGTGCCGGGCTGGTCCAACGCTTTCATCGCCTGCGGCTTTTCCGGCCACGGCATGCAGCACGCACCGGCCCTCGGCCAGGCGCTGGCCACGCGCATCGCCACCGGCCACGATGGCGCGCTGGACCTGGCCGCGCTGGCGCCCGAACGGCTGCAAGGCAGCGCGCGCCTGATCGAACACAACGTGATCTGAGCATGAACGACGACGCCCCCACCCGCGACACCGCCCCGCCGGCCATCGAGCTGAACCGGCTGCACTGGCGCGACCCGCTGCGCTGGCTCGGCCTGGGTGCGCGCGACTTCCTGCGCTGCCCCGGCATCGGCCTGTTCTATGGCGGCTGCTTCATGGTCATGGGCTGGGCGCTGATGAAGGTCTACGAGCACGCCGCGGCCTATGTGCTGGCGCTGTCAGCCGGTTTCCTGCTGATGGGGCCCTTCCTGTGCCTGGGCCTGTACCGCGTCAGCC
The DNA here is from genome assembly GCA_031419635.1 of Burkholderiales bacterium. GTDB lineage: Bacteria > Pseudomonadota > Gammaproteobacteria > Burkholderiales > Burkholderiaceae_C > CADEEN01. Next base: position 4,203 of record JANOKY010000352.1, read on the forward strand.
AGCGCCTCGAACGCGGCGAGCCGCCCAAGCTCGGCGATTCGCTGCGGGCCTGGCAGACGCGCACCGGCACGCTGGCGATCTTCGGCTTCGTGCTGCTGGTGCTCGAGATGCTGTGGGGCCGCGCGGCGCTGGTGATCTTCGCCGTCATCTTCGTCGGCATGCCCGATTTCAAGGGCTCGCTGGGGGCCCTGATCGACCCCGAGAACCTCGGCTTCATCGTCGCCTACCTGGCGGTCGGCGGCATCTTCGCCGGGCTGATCTTCGCCATCAGCGTGGTGGCGATGCCGCTGATCCTGGACCGCCCGGTCGACGCCATCACGGCCGGCCTGACCAGCCTGCGCCTGGTGCTCGCGCAGCCCGGCGTGATGCTGCTGTGGGGCGCGCTGATCACGCTGCTGGTGGTGATCGCGATGCTGCCGTGGTTTGCCGGGCTGCTGGTGGTCGGGCCCGTGCTCGGACATGCCTCGTGGCATGCGTACCGCGCGGCGGTGAGGGCCTGAGGCCAGGCAGGGTTCCATCGCATTGGCGGAATGGTCCGCGATCGTCCCACGGCAAAGGCAGGGGCACCGCGTTCTGAATGCCTGCTATCCGATGGACAGCGGCCGCATGGGCAGGCAAGGTACTGGACAGCACGCGGCCACTTCCTGCCGCTGGTGAACGGCAGCTTTCCTGACATTTCTCCATTTCTCCTCTTTAATCTTGGTTACGACACAGAGGTGGAACCATAGAGGGTCCGCGATCTCAGCTCCCCTCGGGCTGTGGACTTACACCATGCGATGACACAACCCTGGAAGAGCTCGCCCGGAAAGAAGAACGGTCCGAGAACTCGTCTCTCTTAGAATTTCTCCACCCAAGGCCGGACTTCGATCTCCCATGTCCATGCGTTGCGCGGCTGCGCCAGCAGGTGCAGGTAGGTCAACGCGATGGCATCCGGATCGAGGCGATCGTCGTTGGCGCCGTCGGCCGCTTCTCCGGCAGGTCGGATTGCGCCATCAATGATGACGTGGCCGACGTGGATGCCTTGCGGCATCAACTCGCGCGCCATGCTTTGGGCAAGGCCGCGCAGCGCGAACTTGCCCATCGCGAAGGCCGCGGACTGCGGGTAGCCCTTGACGCCCGCGGAGGCGCCGGTGAAGAGGATGGCACCCTGCCGTGCCGGCAACTGGCAGCGAGCAGCCTGTTGCCCGACCAGGAATGCGCCGTACGCCGTGACCGAGACAGCCCGAGCCACGGCCAACGGATCGACATCGACGAATGGGCCGCGAACGCGCTGGCTCGCGTTGTAGACGACCACATGCGGCGCAGCACCGAGCCGATCCGTGGCGGCATCGAAGAGCGCCGCGACGGCATCGATATCGGTCGCGTCGCAGGTCAATGCGCAAGCGCCGGTTTCGCGCGCGATCGCCTCAAGCCGATCGTGGCTGCGCGCTGCGACGATCACGCTCATGCCGTCGCTGGCGAAGGTGCGGGCGAGGCTCGCGCCGAGTCCCGGACCAGCGCCGACGATCAGTGCACTCGAATAAGGTGTGGTGGGCATGGTTTGCAAGGAAGTCAGTCGATGAAGCGCGGGGGGAAGGAGGAGCGACTTCAGGCGCCCGGACGGGGCTGCATTGCTGCAAGCGCCGCACGGGCGACCACCTCGCCGCTCTCCTGCACGAAATGGCCCGCGTCGTCGATCTCGAAGGGCGCGGGACAACCACGGATCTGCGAGCGCAGCCGCGCCATCGCTGCTGGCCCGAGCACGGGATCCTTCATGCCGACGGCCATGAAGGTTTCCCCTTGCCATTGCGTCGACCACCACTGCCGGGCAAGGCGCGAGAGCACGGCGCCGTCGGCGCCGTCGGCGTCGGGGTGGTCGGGGACCAGGTTCGGAAAGCGGCGCACCCCCGCCTTGTAGCGTGCATCCGGGAAAGGTGCGGCGTAGGCACCGGCCTCCTGCGCCAACAGCGCGGGTACCGACCTGCGCATCAGCGCCGCGACATCCAGGTCCGGCTTGCTGTTCGAAAACGCCCGCCAAGCGAGGAAGCCCTCGCCGAGCGGACCGTCGCCGGTGCCAAGCGCGGTGTTCATGACGATCAGTCGGCTAAAGACGCCCGGCATGTCCATGGGCAGCGTCAGGCCGAGGAGGCCGCCCCAGTCCTGCACCACCAGCGACACGTTGCTTGGCGTGTCGCTGTTCCACCCCGCGACGGCGCAGAAGCTGTTCAACGCCTGTGCCGCCTAATGCGGCAAGGGCTGGGACCATTCGGCGATGGTCAAGGCCGTGGAGACGCTGGCGAACTTCGAGATCGGGCAGGCGGCCTGACTGCCGAGAGACGGGCTGTCTGCTGACCACCGCAACGCGCGCCGGTCAGCCCCTGCCATGAGCCACGGCGATCAGTTCCGCGGTCCGTTCGCCAGTCAGTCCCGCGGATAGCTGCCAGCGCCGCCTACCAGCACGTTGGGCGGCAATGCGCCCGACGCGCCGCGCGTCTGGTGCCATGTCACCCAGGCTTCCAGCACGTCCAGCTGCGCGGACAGCGATGCGTCATAGGGCGCGCCACCGTGGCCCATTCCCGGGATGAAGTAGACAGCCAGCCAGTCGCGCGCACCGGCCACGCCGTAGCGCTGCTCGACCAGCCGCTTGTAGACCCGCGTTTCGCCAGGCGACACGATCGGGTCGTGGGCGCCGTGCACGATGACGATGGGCCGCTGCAGGTTGCCGGTGTTGTCGAAGCGGCGCAGGTCGTTGGCTACCGGCGGCGGGCTGAAGTTCGGGTCCCAGGCCTTGATCTCGTCCAGCGACAGCGTGCCGTTGCCATCGGGGTCGTAGAAGCGGTCGAATTTGGCGACCGAGGTGGTCGCGTAGCCCAGGATCGCCGTGTACTGCCCCAGCGGCCACTGGGGGCTGGCCGGCGGCCAACGGTATTCCGAGCCGGGCACTCGGCCGATGTTGAAGGCCACGCCCTGCACCTGCGCCGGCATGTTGTAGATGTTGCGCAGCGCCTCGAGCTGCGCGCCAGTCAGCGGCGGGCTCAGTGGCTCGCCGTCGGGGTTCCAGCCGGGGCTGGCGGTGCGCTTGGCGATGATGTCGGCAATGCGCGATGCAATGACGTCGAAGTTGCGCACGAAGCGTGTGTCCGACCCCATCCACTCGATATGCGACGTGATGCCGTAGCCGGCAATGCCGCCGTCGTACTCGCCCGGATAGTCCTCGACCATCATCTTCGAGTTGTGGCCACCGTTCGAGCCACCGGCCATGAAGGTGCGGGACGGCTTGGCGCCGTAATGCCGCTGCACGGTCGACTTGGTGTACTGCGTCAGTTGCAGGATGCGGCGCTTGGACTCGTAGTAGTGGTCCTCGGGGTGGTCGACGATGTCGAAGCGGTACCAGCCCTGGTCGCTCAGCGCGTAGGCGTAGCCCTTTTGCAGGCCGACCGTCTTGAAGGCGCCTGACGCGAGCTCGTTGCCCGAGAAGCCGCGTGCACCGATCAGCAGCTTGCCGTTCCAGTTGTCGGGCAAGGCGATCTGGAACTTGGCGTCACCCAGGATGCCGTGGATGTAGCGGTGCGGCACCGGGAGCAGGCGGTGTTCGTCGACATCGATGTTGCCCTGCGCACGGGCGCCGCCCGCGAGGACGAAGAAGGCCAGCAGCAACGCAAGGTACTGCCAGACCGTCCGTCCGAAGCCTGGTGCGGTGAGTCGGGTCATGGGTTTGTCTCCTGTGAGTCGATTAATCTGCGCCGATCGCGGTCCAGTATGAGCCCCGATGCGAAATTGTCTTCTAGGTACAGACCTACCCCGACGTTGTCCGAGCGAAATTTGCCCCAATGTCCGTCGCGCTTGCAGACGAACGGTTGCAAGCGAACTGCGCTACCTGTGAGCCAGTCCGACCGGCGGCTTCGGGGCGGCGAGATCAGGGCAGCGAATGTCGCTTCAGGGTCGAATGCCGCCCCACGCATAAATCAAGCGAGCGGCTGCTGTGCGACTGCCAGTGGACCTTCAACGCGTCGAGCCTCACCGCCCCACCATCGCCAACACATCGGCCTTCAAGAACCGCTCGACCAGCAACATGAAACCGATCGACGGCACCAACAGCAACAGCGCGGTGATCGACGCGATCTGGTA
>JANOKY010000353.1:0-2856 GCA_031419635.1 Burkholderiales bacterium
CAAACGCGAAATCCTGCCCGACCCGAAGTTCGGCAGCGTCGATCTCTCGAAGTTCATGAACGTGATCATGGAGTCCGGCAAGAAGGCCGTGGCCGAGCGCATCATTTACGGCGCGCTCGAACAGGTCGAGAAGAAGGCCGGCAAGGATCCGCTCGAGGTCTTCATGGTGGCGCTGAACAACATCAAGCCGATGGTTGAAGTCAAGTCCCGCCGCGTCGGTGGCGCGAACTACCAGGTTCCCGTGGAAGTTCGCCCCGTCCGCCGCGTCGCACTGGCGATGCGTTGGCTGAAGGAGTCGGCGCGCAAGCGTGGCGAGAAGTCGATGGCCGCGCGTTTGGCCAACGAGTTGCTGGAGGCCAGCGAAGGCCGCGGCGGCGCAATGAAGAAGCGCGACGAAGTGCACCGCATGGCTGAGGCGAACAAGGCCTTCTCGCACTTCCGCTTCTAAAAACGGTTTCTGCGGCCGCCTTCGGGTTTACCTGAACCCGTCGGCGGCCCCTGCATTTGGAGTAAAGATCATGGCCCGCAAGACCCCCATCGAGCGCTACCGCAACATCGGTATCAGCGCGCACATCGATGCCGGCAAGACCACCACCACCGAGCGCATCCTGTTCTACACGGGTGTGAATCACAAGATCGGTGAAGTGCACGACGGCGCGGCCACGATGGACTGGATGGAGCAAGAGCAGGAGCGTGGCATCACGATCACGTCCGCGGCGACCACCTGCTTCTGGAAGGGCATGGAGCTGTCCTACCCCGAGCACCGCATCAACATCATCGATACACCCGGGCACGTCGATTTCACGATCGAGGTCGAGCGCTCGATGCGCGTGCTCGACGGCGCCTGCATGGTTTATTGTGCCGTCGGTGGCGTGCAGCCGCAGTCGGAGACAGTCTGGCGCCAGGCCAACAAGTACAAGGTTCCGCGGCTGGCGTTCGTCAACAAGATGGACCGCACGGGTGCGAACTTCTACAAGGTCTTCGAGCAGATGAAGGCGCGGCTGAAGGCCAACCCGGTGCCGATCGTGATCCCGATCGGGGCCGAAGAGGGCTTCACCGGCGTGATCGACCTGATCAAGATGAAGGCCATCATTTGGGACGAGCCTTCGCAAGGCATGAAGTTCGACTACCGGGAGATTCCCGAGCCGCTGCTGGCCGAGGCGCAGAAGTGGCGCGAGAACATGGTCGAAGCCGCGGCCGAAGCCAGCGAAGAGCTGATGAACAAGTACCTCGAGTCGGGTGAACTGACCGAGGACGAGGTCCGCCTGGGCATCCGCACGCGCACCATCGCCGCTGAAATCCAGCCGATGTTCTGCGGCACCGCTTTCAAGAACAAGGGCGTGCAGCGCATGCTCGACGGCGTGATCGAATTCATGCCCTCGCCGATCGACATCCCGCCGGTGCCGGGTCTGGACGACGACGACAAGCCCACCGAGCGCCGCGCCGCCGACGACGAGAAGTTCGCCGCTCTGGCGTTCAAGCTGATGACCGACCCCTATGTCGGCCAGTTGACCTTCGTGCGCGTGTATTCGGGCGTGCTGAAGTCGGGCGACTCGGTCTACAACCCGATCCGTGGCAAGAAGGAACGTATCGGCCGTATCCTGCAGATGCACGCGAACCAGCGCGAAGAGATCAAGGAAATCCTGGCCGGCGATATTGCCGCCTGCGTGGGCCTTAAAGACGTGACCACCGGCGAGACGCTGTGCGACCCCGACGCGCTGATCACGCTCGAGCGGATGGTGTTCCCGGAGCCGGTGATTTCGCAAGCGGTCGAGCCCAAGACCAAGCCCGACCAGGAAAAGATGGGCATCGCACTGGGCCGCCTGGCCCAGGAAGACCCGTCGTTCCGCGTGCGTACCGACGAAGAATCGGGCCAGACCATCATCTCCGGCATGGGCGAGCTGCACCTGGAAATCATCGTCGACCGCATGAAGCGCGAGTTCGGCGTCGAAGCCAACGTCGGCAAGCCGCAGGTGGCCTACCGCGAAACGATCCGCAAGTCGGTGAGCGATGTCGAAGGCAAGTTCGTGCGCCAATCGGGCGGCAAGGGCCAGTACGGCCACGTCGTGCTGACGGTCGAGCCGCGGGAGCCCGGCAAGGGCTTCGAATTCGTCGATGCGACCAAGGGTGGCGTCGTTCCCAAGGAATTCATCCCGGCTGTCAGGAAAGGCATAGAGGAGTCTCTGCCCGCGGGCGTGCTTGCCGGGTACCCGGTGGTTGACGTGAAGGTCACACTGACCTTCGGTTCGTACCACGAGGTCGATTCGAACGAAAACGCCTTCAAGATGGCCGCGTCATTCGGCTTCAAGGACGGTTGCCGCAAAGCCAGCCCGGTGATCCTGGAGCCAATGATGGCCGTCGAAGTCGAGACGCCAGAAGACTATGCCGGCTCGGTGATGGGCGACTTGTCGTCACGTCGTGGCATGGTGCAGGGCATGGACGACATGCCCGGTGGCGGCAAGGTCATCAAGGCCGAGGTGCCGCTGTCGGAGATGTTCGGCTATTCGACGACGCTGCGCAGCATGAGCCAAGGACGTGCCACGTACACGATGGAGTTCAAGCACTACAGCGAGGCGCCGAAGAACGTCGCCGACGCGATCATCACGGCGCGCGGAAAATAATTCAGTTGATCTTTGGCCACGATGCACCGCTGCCAGTGGCGAGTGCGATGCGCGAAGACCTTAAACGTATCACTGGCAACGCTCTTTATTTTGGAGATTGAGAAATGGCAAAAGGCAAATTTGAACGCACCAAGCCGCACGTCAACGTGGGCACGATCGGCCACGTCGATCATGGCAAGACCACGCTGACGGCGGCCATGACCAGCGTGCTGGCGGCCAAGTTCGGCGGCGAAGC
>JANOKY010000354.1:0-2773 GCA_031419635.1 Burkholderiales bacterium
CGTGATCAGGCTGCGCGCGGCGCCCGACGGCGTGAAGCGCAGCAGGCGAGCGGCGTCGAGGACGCGTAGCTTGGTTTGCGGCAGGACGTTGTCGGCGCCGTTCATTGCCCGCGAGACGGTCGCCACCGAGACACCAGCGGCGCGCGCAACGTCTCGAATGGTGCTTGGCATCGGCGGCGGCGCCCCTGTCGTTGAAGTCATGAAAAGGTTTACATGATTGGACAATGGCGACGGTGTCGTTCATGTAATCGTTTTCACCCATGGCATCGCGGTTTCGAGCGCGCGGTGCGCCGGCCGCGGTTCAGAGCCCCGCGCCATGGCTGGCGATGACGCCAGCGTAGAAGTGCGCGCTGGCCTTGGGCGTGCGTGCGAGCGTCTGGAAATCGACATGGACCAGGCCGAAGCGCTTGGAGAACCCATGCGCCCACTCGAAGTTATCGAGCAGGCTCCACGCGCAATAGCCGCGCACATCGGCGCCTTGGGCGATCGCCTCGCGCACCGCGCACAGATGCGTGCGCAGGTAATGCACGCGCAGCGGATCTTCGACGCGGCCGTCGATCGCGCTCGGCGGGTCATAGAAGGCCGCGCCGTTTTCGGTGACGTACAGCGGCAGGCCGCCATAGCGCCGGTGCATCCAGAGCAGCGCCTCGGTCAGGCTCTCGGGGTGCAGTTCCCAGCCGGTTTCGGCATGGATGGCGCCGGGCTGGCGCAGCGCCGCGGCCTGGACGGGCCAGCCGGCGGCGTCGTGGCGCACGACACTGCGCGTGTAGTAGTTGAGGCCGAGAAAGTCAATCGGCTCCTTCAACGCCTGCACCTCCTGCGCCGGCCAGTCGGGCCAGGCCTGGCCGAACACCTCGCGCAACGCCAGCGGGTAGCTGCCGAGCAGCGCGGGGTCGAGGTACTGGCGGTTCATGTACGCGTCGGCCAGGTCGCGCGCGTGGCGGTCGGCGGCGCTCGCCGTCGGGCCGACATGCTTGGGCTCGATATTGACGACCAGCCCCACCTGGTGCTTGCCTTCGGCGCGGTACGCGCGCACGCCCTGCGCATGCGCGCGCATCAGGTGGTGGGCTGCGATCGCTGCTTCATGCGCGCTGCGATGACCCGGCGCGAGCACGCCGTGCATGTAGCCGCCATCGGCCACGACCCAGGGTTCGTTCAGCGTGGCCCACAACGGCACGCGGTCGTCCAGGGCCTTGTAGACGGCGGTGGCGTAGTCGGCGAACCAGTGCGCGATGTCGGGGTTGAGCCAGCCGCCGCGGTCGTCCAGCGCGGCCGGCAGGTCCCAGTGGTACAGCGTGGCCATCGGCGTGATGTCCGCGCGCAGCAACTCGTCAACCAAGCGATCGTAGAAATCGAGACCTAGCGCATTGACGCGCCCGCGGCCCTCGGGCATCACGCGCCCCCAGGCGATGCTGAAGCGGTAGGCCGTCAGGCCCAGGTCGCGCATCAACGCCACGTCGTCGCGCATGCGGCGGTAATGGTCGCAGGCGATGTCGCCGGTGTCGCCGCCGTGGATGCGGCCCGGCGTGCGCACGAAGCGATGCCAGATGCTGGGGCCGGCGCCGTCGGCCAGCGGCGATCCCTCGATCTGGTAGGCCGACGTCGCGCAGCCCCAAAGAAAGCCGGCGGGAAATCCTTGATTCATGGTGATCGGGCGCTCGGGCGCTCGGGAGCCTGTGCACGTCGAACCGTGTAATCGTTTTCATCAGTCTATCGACCGCCCGCGGAATGTCAATCTGCGTTGGCGGCCTTCGATCGTCACAACACCGGCTACCGACGTCACCGGGTCAGGTACGCGGGCTCAGCGAAAAACCATCTGCCACAGGGCCACCGCCACATGGCCCCAGATGCCGATGTTGAAGCCCATCAGGCCGAACATCTTGGCCCAGCCGTACAAGGCGCGGGCGCGGCGCAGGCAGCCGTCTTCGCCGGTGAAGGCGTAGAGCAGGATGAAGAACACCGAGGGCAGGAAGGTGCCCACCGTGAGCACGCCGATCCCCCAGTAGAAGACCGTCATGCGTTCACAGCAGCGGTGTCAGCCGTTCGAGCAGGATCACCGCGGCAAAGCCAACCAGCGCGATCAGCGTCCACTTGATGATCAGCACACAGCGCTGGCGCCACACCACCTGGCCGGTGGCCAGGAAGACGCCGAAGCACAGCAAGCCCGACAGCAGCAGCAGGCCGACGATGAGGCGAAAGATCAGCATGGTGGGCGCTGTAGTTCGCCGCCGGGCCGCCCCAAGGCAAACACGCCCCCCCGTGGGGTCGATGCCGAAGGCATCTTGGGGGCCATCATCACCAGGCCGGCGCCAGCTCGGCGAATCCAGCGGGCGCGTCGGCTGCATTGTCGAAGCTGACGATCTCGTAGGCGGTCTTGTCGGCCAGCAGCGCGCGCAGCAGCTTGTTATTCAGCGCGTGCCCGCTCTTGAAGCCGGTGTAATGCGCCAGCATCGGGTGGCCGGCGATGTGCAGGTCGCCGATGGCGTCGAGGATCTTGTGTTTGACGAACTCGTCGTCGTAGCGCAGGCCGCCGGCATTGAGCACGCGCGTGTCGTCGACCACGATCACGTTGTCCATGCTGCCGCCCAGACCCAGGCCGCGGGCGCGCATGGCTTCGACGTCTTTGCTGAAGCCGAAGGTGCGGGCGCGCGCGATGTCGCGCTTGTAGCGCCCCGAGCCCATGTCGAAGCTGACGCGCTGCCCGGTGGCGTTGACGGCCGGGTGCTTGAACTCGATCTCGAAGGTGAGCACATAGCCGTGATGCGGTTCCAGG
>JANOKY010000355.1:0-2204 GCA_031419635.1 Burkholderiales bacterium
TGTCTATTGGGGCGGCCTCGGGCCCGGCCTCGATCTGACACTCTGAGGGCATGACATGAGACCTCGACTGCTTATCGCCTTGGCGATACTGAACCTCGTCTTCCTGTTCAGCGAAATCGCGCTCAACGTGGTCGGCGTCGCGCTGGGTTGAAGGGGCAGCCGTGACCACCTACGAAGCACTCGCGTTCTGGATCTTCATCGTGATGACGGTCGGCTTCTTCGCCTGGGTCGCCTACCTGGCGTTCAAGAAGTAGCTTTCGTCGCGCCCATCGGGAGGGCAGAGCGCTGATGACCCCCTACCTGCTCGTCTTCCTCGCCGGAGCCGCCGGCAGCATGCATTGCATCGGCATGTGCGGAGGCTTCGCTTGCGCCATCGGAGGCGATGCGCGCGGCCCGGCCGCCAGTGTGCTGAGGCACGGCATCTACAACTTCGGCCGCCTCAGCAGCTACGCCTTCATAGGCGCGCTCGCCGGCTCCGCCGGATTGTTGCTGGCCGGGCTGACTGCCGACACCAGTTTGGCTAGCGCGGCGCAGCGTTCGCTCGCGGTCGTGTCGGGGCTGCTGATGATGTACCGCGGCTTGCAGGTCCTCGGCGTATTCAAAACGGCGCGCCCGCACGGTCCTGGCGTGGACATGCTGGCGCAGGCCCTGCGCAAGCTGGTGCGGGCGCCGGGGCGGTCCGCGCCGCTCGCCCTGGGTGTCCTGAACGGCATGCTGCCCTGCCCGCTGGTCTATGCATTTGCGGCCCAGGCTGCTGCCAGCGGCGGGCCGCTGCAGGGGCTGTCGATCATGGTGGCGTTCGGCCTGGGCACGTTCCCGGCCATGCTGGCGATGGGCGGCGTGGGCCTGTGGCTTCGCCGTGCAGATGCAGTGCCGCGTGCACAGCCCGTCCATGCGAGTTTTCTGCCAGCCGCGAGGTCGTTGCCGCGGACCGACTGGCGCATGCTCGGTGTGCGCACCGCCGGCGGCTTCATCGTGTTGCTCGGGCTGATCACCCTGGCACGCGGCGTACTGCCGATGAGCGCACACACCCTGATGGGCCACTGACAATGGCTGCGCAGCCGAGTTGCAGCCACTGCGCCCTGCCGGTCGGGCGCATCGGCCGGCACCAGGAAGTGCACGGCGAAGAACACTGGTTCTGCTGCTACGGCTGCTGCCTGGCGTTCCAGTTCAACCATGGTGCCGGCGAGGAGCCCGAAGCCGCAGCCTGGCTGGTGCGCCTGGGGGTCGGCGCGTTCCTGGCGATGAACATCATGCTGTTCAGCCTGCTGCTGTATGCCGACGCGTTCAGTGGCGCCGACGCCTGGGTGCTGCAACCGGTGCACTGGTTGCTGTGGGCGTTGACGACGCCGTTGCTGGTGCTGATCGGCGGGCCGTTCTTCGGCTCGGCCTGGGGCGCGCTGCGCGAGGGCCGCCTGGTCACCGACACGCTGGTGACGATCGGCGTGCTGGCGGCCTACGGCTATTCGACGTGGCAGCTGTTGCGCGGCTCGTCGCTGGTCTATTTCGACACGGCGACGATGGTGCTGATGCTGTTCACGCTCGGCCGCTACCTTGAAGCGCAGGGCCGCGCGCGCGCCGCACGTTCGCTGGCACCGATGCTGGCGGCAGAGCGTGCGCAGGTGCGCTTGGTGCTTGACGGCATTGTGACGCTGCGTCCGATCGCCGAGGTGCAGCGGGGGGATATTGTACGCGTGTTGCCGGGCGAGCGCATTGCGGTCGATGGTGTTGTCGTCGAAGGCCGCTCCGAGTGCGATGAATCGGTGCTCACCGGGCAACCTGAACCACGGCCAAAAGCGCCCGGCGTCGGCGTGGTTGCCGGCAGCATGAACGGTAACGGCCTGCTGTTGGTGCGTGCAATCGCCCCGGGCCTGCACACCCGCTGGGTGCAAATTGGCCGGATGGTGCGAGACGCACTGGCGAGCAAAACGCTGGCCGGTGACGGCATTGATCGCGTCGCCGCCATCTTCATTCCCGGTGTGCTGCTGCTCGCGGCCGCCACGGCGTGGTTCTGGTACGGACGCAGCGGCGGCGACGCCGCATTGCTGGCCGGGTTGGCGGTGCTGGTCGTGGCCTGCCCCTGCTCGCTCGGCCTGGCCGCGCCGCTGGCCAGCGCGCTGGCGATCGGCCAGGCTGCGCAACGCGGCATCCTGATTCGCAGTGGCGGCGTGCTCGAACGGCTCGCCCGTCTGCGCGGTATTGCC
>JANOKY010000356.1:0-3557 GCA_031419635.1 Burkholderiales bacterium
TGAAGTTCATTTGGGACGAGATCAGCCGTATCCGGTTTGGCGAACGGGGACTGGCCTATGTGGTGGACTCGCGCGGCCAGTTGGTTGCGCATCCAGACATCGGTTTGGTGCTGCGCAAGTCCGACCTCTCCGCCCTGGCGCAGGTGCAGGCCGCACGCGAGGCCCGGCCCGACGAAAGTCATGGGCCGGTCACGGTCGCGCGCAACCTTGCCGGCGACGAAGTTCTCACAGCCTACTCGAGCATTGCCCTGCTCGGTTGGCATGTCTTCGTCGAACAGCCGATCGGTGAGGCGTTCAGTCCGCTGTATGTCTTGATGCAGCGCACGGGAGTGCTCTTGCTTGTCGGCCTCGCGCTCGCGGTGTTGGCCAGCCTGTACCTCGCGCGTCGCATGGTCACGCCGATCCAGGCGATCAGGGCGGGCGCGGCCCAGTTCGCCCAAGGGCGTCTCGGTGAGCGCATCGTGGTCAAGACCGGCGACGAGCTGGAAGCGCTGGCCGGCGAATTCAACGACATGGCGAGCCGGCTCGACGAGTCGTACTCGAGTCTCGAGCACAAGGTCGAGGCTCGCACGCACGAACTGGCCGACTCGCTCGAACGGCAGACGGCCACGGCCGAGGTGCTGCGCGTCGTGTCGAGTTCGCCCGCAGACGTGCAGCCCGTGCTCGACGCGGTGGCCGAGCGTTCGGCCGCGCTGTGCAGCGGATCCTGGAGCACGGTCTGGCTGGCCGAAGACAGCGCGCTGCGCGCCGAGGCTACCTCGGCCGGCGACACGTCTCGAATGATCGACCTCGCGCAAACGCCGCCGACGCCGATCACGCGTGCGGTGACCGCTGGACGCGCCTTCCTCGACCGGGCTTGCGTGCACATTGACGACATCCTGCCCCTGCTCGACAGCGAGTACCCCGGCGCGCGGATCGACCAGCAGCGCTTCGGCGTTCGCACGATGTTGTCGGTGCCGATGATCCGCGACGGTGCGTCGATCGGTGTCATCGACTTGCACCGCGATCATGTCAAGCCTTTCACCGAGGCTGAGATCGGGCTCGTGCAAACCTTCGCCAGCCAGGCGGTGATCGCGATCGAGAACGTGCGCCTGTTCAAGGAGGCGCAGGTGGCGCGCGCCGCGGCCGAGGCGGCGAACGAGGCCAAGAGTTCGTTCCTGGCGACGATGAGCCACGAGATTCGCACGCCGATGAATGCGGTGATCGGCATGAGCGGCCTCTTGCTCGACACCCCGCTCAACGACGACCAGCGCGACTTCGCTTCGACCATCCGCGACAGCGGCGAAGCGCTGCTGACCATCATCAACGACATCCTCGACTTCTCCAAGATCGAAGCCGGGCGCATGGATATCGAGGTGCATCCCTTCGATCTGCGCGAATGCGTGGAGTCGGCCCTGGATCTGATGAGCGCGCGCGCGGCCGAGAAGCACCTCGACCTGGCTTACGATTTCGAAGATGCGGTGCCCGCCGCAGTAAGCGGCGACTTGGCGCGGTTGCGCCAAATCCTGCTCAACCTGCTGTCCAACGCCGTCAAATTCACCGAGCAGGGCGAGATCTTGCTCAGCGTCTCGGCCACCGTGAAGGGCAGCGACGTGGAACTTGCCTTCGCCGTGCGCGATTCCGGCATCGGCCTCACCCCCGCGGGCATGGGCCGCCTGTTCCAGAGCTTCTCGCAGGCCGACTCGAGCACCACGCGCAAGTACGGCGGCACCGGCCTGGGCCTGGCCATCAGCAAGAAGCTGGCTGAACTGATGGGCGGAACGATGTGGGTCGAAAGCGCCGGGCCGGGCCAGGGCTCGACTTTCCGCTTCACGCTGCGTGCCACGGTGGCGGCGCTGCCGGCCGGCAGTCGGCGAGAGTTCATCGGCGAGCAATCGGCGCTGAAGGGCAAGCGCCTGCTGGTGGTCGACGACAATGCCACCAACCGCCGCATCCTGGCACTGCAGACCGCCAAGTGGGGCATGTTGCCGCGCGACACCGAGTTTCCTGAGCAAGCGCTGCGCTGGGTCAAGCAGGGCGAGGCCTTCGATCTGGCGATCGTCGACATGCATATGCCGCTGATGGACGGCGTGGCGCTGGCGCAGCAATTGCGCGTCGCGCGCCCCGATTTGCCGTTGCTGCTCTTCACGTCTCTCGGCCGGCGCGAAGCCGATGACACCCTGTTCAGCGCCACACTGATCAAGCCGCTGCGCCAGAGCCAGTTGTTCGACACCCTGATGAGCCTGCTGGTGCACTCGTCGGACACCGCCGCGCCGCGGCTTGTGACGGCCACCAAGCCCAAGATCGACGCCGGCATGGCCGCGCGCCACCCGCTGCGCATCCTGCTGGCCGAAGACAACGTGGTCAACCAGAAACTCGCACTGCGCCTGTTGCAGCAAATGGGCTACCGTGCCGACCTGGCCAGCAATGGCATCGAGGCGGTGGAGAGCGTCGAGCGCCAGACTTACGACGTGGTGTTGATGGATGTGCAAATGCCCGAGATGGATGGCCTGGAAGCGTCGCGGCGCATCACCGGCCAATGGCCGTCGGCGCAGCGCCCGCGCATCGTGGCCATGACGGCCAACGCCATGGCCGGCGACCGCGAGCTGTGCCTGGCTGCGGGGATGGACGACTACATCACCAAACCGATTCGCGTCGAACAACTGGTCCAGGCGCTGTACGCCGCGCCGGCCCGAGGAGGAGCTTGAGATGGATGCTGGCGTGATCGATGCGACCACTTTCGCCGATTTGCAGGAAACGGCCGGCACCGACTTCGTTGCCGAGCTGGTCGGCACGTTCCTCGAAGAGGCGCCTGCGATGCTGGCCGAGTTGCACAGCGCGCGCGCGGCGGCCGACGCCGAGCGCTTTCGCCGCACCGCGCATTCGCTCAAATCCAACTGCCAAACCTTTGGCGCGCTCGGCCTGGGCGCGATGGCGCGCGCGCTCGAGCTGCAGGGGCTGGACGCCGACCCGGCGCGCGACGCCACGGCGCTGGCGGCGCTAGACGCGGCCTACGCGCAGGTTGCGGCGGCGTTGACGGACCTGACACATGGCTAACCACTCCGCGCGCCTGCTCGTCGCCGACGACAACAAGGTCAACCGTCTGCTATTGCAGCGCAGCCTGCAATTGCAGGGGCATAGCGTGGCCCTGGCCGAGAACGGCCGCATCGCGCTCGAGATGCTGGCCCGCGAGCCCTTCGACCTGCTGCTGCTCGACATCGCGATGCCCGAGATGGATGGTTTCCAGGTCCTCGAACACCTGGCCAAAGACCTGCGCCTGCGCGACCTGCCGGTGATCGTGACCTCGGCCGTCGAGGGCATGGACAGCGTGGTCCGCTGCATCGAGTGCGGCGCCGAAGACTACCTGCCCAAGCCGGTGAACCCGGTGCTTCTCAAGGCGCGCATCGGCGCGAGCCTGGAGAAGAAACGCCTGCGCGACCAGCAGAAGGAACTGGTGCGCCGCTTCGCCACCCGCGAAGTCGCCGACGACCTCGACGCCTCTGGCTTCAAGCTCGGCGGCCACCGCGTGCAGGCCACCGTGATGTTCTCCGACATCCGCGGCTTCACGACGATGGCCG
>JANOKY010000357.1:0-3323 GCA_031419635.1 Burkholderiales bacterium
CGCCACGCCCTATGCCGGCGACGCCTACTTCAGCGATTGGCCGCGCACGCTGGACAACATCGCCGCGATGCAGCCGCGCGCGCTGGTGCCCGGCCGGGGTGCGGCCCTGACCTCACCCGAACAGGTAGCGGCCGGCTTGGCCGGCACGCGCGATTTTATCCGCGACGTGTATGCCAGCGTGCAGGCCGGCGTGGCCGCGGGGAATGACTTGAACGCGGTTTACAAGGCCACCCTGGCCCAGCTCAGGCCGACCTACGGCCACTGGGTCATCTTCGACCATTGCATGCCCTTCGACGTGACCCGCGCCTACGACGAAGCCACGCAGTACCGCGACCCGCGCATCTGGACGGCCCAGCGCGACATCGAAATGTGGAAGGCCCTGGAGGGTTGATCCTTCGATACCTCAGGACGAACGGAGCAATACATGAGCATCACCCAACGCATCCACCATGTGGCCTACCGCTGCCGCGACGCCAAGGAAACCGTCGAGTGGTACCGCAAGCACTTGCAGATGGACTTCGTGCTCGCCATCGCCGAAGACAACGTGCCTTCCACCGGTGCGCCAGACCCCTACATGCATGTCTTCCTCGATGCCGGGCAGGGCAATGTGCTGGCCTTCTTCGAGCTGCCGAATGCCGCGCCGATGGGCCGCGACGCCAACACGCCCGACTGGGTCCAGCACATCGCCTTCAAGGTCGACAGCCTGGCCACGCTCGAAGCCGCCATGGCGCGGCTGCAAGCCGCCGGCATCGCCGTCGTCGGCCCGACCGAGCACACCATCTTCAAGTCGATCTACTTCTTCGATCCCAACGGCCACCGGCTCGAACTCGCCGTCGACACCGCCACGCCCGAGATGAACACCAAGCTCGACAAGGTGAAGTGGGAAATGCTCGAAGAGTGGAGCCGCACCAAGCGCGCGCCCAAGCACGCGGCGTGGATGCACAAGAAATGACGACCCCCCCGAAGCGGCTTCGCCGCTCCCCCCAGGGGGCAACGCCAGCGGCCCGGCGAAGCCGGTTCCGCGGCGTTCGCTGGGGAATGCGTTCGCTGTTCTAGGGTGCAATGCTCGCCACCTACACTTGGCCGCGCTATGCATACCGCCGCGCGCGTGAACTCGGCACCGCAACGCCGCGCCGCGTGCCGCTGGTCATCGTCGGCGCCGGGCCTGTCGGCCTGGCAGCAGCCATCGACGCCGCACAGCACGGCCTGCAAGTCATCGTGCTCGACGACGACAACACGGTGTCGATCGGCTCGCGCGGCGTCTGCTACGCCAAGCGCACGCTGGAGATCTTCGACCGCCTGGGCCTGGGCGACCGCGTGGTGGCCAAGGGTGTGACCTGGAATGTCGGCCGCACCTTCCACGGCGAGCGCGAAGTGTTCAGCTTCAATCTGCTGCCCGAGGCCGGCCACCGGCGCCCCGGGATGGTCAACTTGCAGCAGTACCACCTCGAACAGTACCTGGTCGAGCGTGCGATGGCGCTACCCCTGATCGACCTGCGCTGGTTGCACAAGTGCGTTGCCATCAGCCCTGGCGACGACGGCGTGCAACTCGAGATCGAAACCGCCGATGGCCGCTACGCCCTCCACGCCGATTGGCTGATCGCCGCCGACGGCGCGAGGAGCGGCATCCGGCGCCAGATGGGCCTGGATGTGGAAGGCCAGGTGTTCCAGGACCGCTTCCTGATCGCCGACATCCTGCTCGACGGTGAACCCTTTCCGATCGAAAAGACCGAGCGCCGCTTCTGGTTCGCACCCCAGTTCCACGCCGGTGAGAGCGCGCTGATGCACCGCCAGGCCGACAACGTCTGGCGCGTCGATTTCCAGCTCGGCTGGGACGCTGACCCCCAATCCACGGAACGCGAGAAAGACCCCGAGCGGGTCCGCGCCCGCGTTCGCGCCATGCTCGCCAGCCAAGGCTTCGGCCACATCGGCTTCGAGCTCGAGTGGCTCAGCGTCTATACCTTCCAGTGCCGGCGCATGGCCAGGTTCCGCCACGGCCGCGTGCTCTTCGTGGGCGACAGCGCGCACCAGGTCTCGCCCTTCGGCGCGCGCGGCGCCAACTCGGGCGTGCAGGACGCCGACAACCTGGTGTGGAAGTTGAAGCTGGTGATCGACGGCGCGGCGCCAGCGTCATTGCTCGACAGCTACGACCAGGAACGCGGCGCCGCGGCCGACGAAAACATTCTCAACTCCACCCGCAGCACCGAATTCATGACGCCCAAGAGCCGCGTGGCGCGTGTGCTGCGCCAGGCCGTGCTTTCGCTGGCCGATGAGCTGCCCGCCGGCCGCGCGCTCGTCAACAGCGGGCGCCTTTCGGTGCCGACGGTGCAGGCCGATTCGCCCTTGAACACACCCGACGCAGAGGCGTTCGAGGGCTGGATGGTGCCCGGCGCGCCGCTCGACGATGCGCCGCTGCACGACGCCGCCGGCCACGAAACCTGGCTGCTGCCGCAGACCGGCCAGGGCTTCGTGCTGCTGCACTTTGGCCTGCCCAGTGCGATCGAGGGTGCGGCCCTCGATGCGATGGCCGCAGACCGTGTGCCAGTGCAGCCGCTGCTCGTCTTATCCGCCGGCCAGCACGCGCCCGCCGGCCGCGCCGCCGCGATCGACCACGATGGCCTGGCCGCCAGGCGCTACGACGCACGCCCCGGCACCTGCTACCTGATCCGCCCCGACCAGCATGTGGCCGCACGCTGGCGCAAATTCGACGCCGCAGCCGTGCGTGCGGCGCTGGCCCGCGCGACGCAAGGGGTACCCGCATGAGCGCGCCGGGCCGCCCCAAGCGCCATACCGCAGTGCGTAGCACGGAGGTTGCCTGATGACCGCCCTCGACACCCAACCCCACTTCCACACCCCAGGCCAGCGCCATCGCCACGCCTACACCCCCGGCGACGAGTTCTACGACGCGCTGATCGCCGCCCACCGCGGCCTCAGCGACGAGCAGAGCGAACTGCTGCAAGCCCGCCTGCTGCTGCTGCTGGCCAACCACATCGGCGACCTGGGCGTGCTGCGCGAAGCCATCGCGCTGGCGCGGCGCGGTGTCGTGGCCAGCGATCAGGCGGCTGTGCGCAGCACCACCTTGTAGGTGCAAGCCGGCTCGCGCGCCACCAGCGCCTCGCCCGGCGCGGCCGGCGGGTAGGCCGCCAAGGCATCGAGCGGGCTCTTCACGTCGCCGCCGCCGACCTTGAGCGCATGGGTGTAGATCATGGTCGTGCTCACATCAACATGGCCGAGCAGGCTCTGCACCGTGCGGATGTCGTAGCCCGCCTACAGCAAATGCGTTGCGAAGCAGTGGCGCCTATGCCGAGTTCGGCATAGGCGCC
>JANOKY010000358.1:0-1768 GCA_031419635.1 Burkholderiales bacterium
CAGGCCGTCTTCGAGGTTGAACTGGATCACGTCGATGCCGCGCGCCAGGCTGGCGTGCACGTTGGCGTCGGCCAGCTCGACGCCGTAGCCGCTGCAACCACGCTGCTCGATCAGGTGCGCCAGCAGCTCGCCGCTGCCGCAACCGAGGTCGAGCACACGGCTGCCCTGCGGCACCAGCTCGGCGATCAGTTCGAGGTCTTTGCGCTCGCTCATGTGAATTCGCGAGCGATGCGTTCGAAGTACGTGCGCATGACGGCAAAGTAGCGCGCATCGTCGAGCAGGAAGGCGTCGTGGCCATGCTGAGCGTCGATCTCGGCGTAGCTGACGTGGTGCTTGCCGTCGACCAGGGCCTTGACCAGCTCGCGCGAGCGTGCCGGCGAGAAGCGCCAGTCGGTGGTGAAGCTCACCAGCAGAAACTTCGCGCGCCCCGCGGCGAAGGTCTTGGCCAGGTCGCCGCCATGTTTGGATGCCGGGTCGAAGTAATCGAGCGCGCGGGTGATCAGGAGATATGTGTTGGCGTCGAAGTAATCGCTGAACTTGTCGCCCTGGTGGCGCAGGTAGCTTTCGATTTCGAACTCGACGTCGTAGTCGAAGCTGATCGCGCCGTCGCGCAGCTTGCGGCCGAACTTGGCGCCCATCACGTCGTCGCTCAAGTACGTGACATGGCCGATCATCCGCGCGATGCGCAGCCCGCGCCGCGGCAGCACGCCATGCTCGTAGTAGTGGCCGCCGTGGAACTCGGGGTCGGTGATGATGGCGCGGCGCGCGATCTCGTTGAAGGCGATGTTCTCGGCCGACAGGTTCGGCGCTGTGGCTACGCCGATGCAATGCCGTATGCGGTCGGGGTAGCGCAGCGTCCAGGCCAGCGCCTGCATGCCGCCCAGGCTGCCGCCGAGCACGGCGGCAAGTTGGCTGATGCCCAGCCGGTCGATCAGCCGCGCCTGCGCATCGACCCAGTCTTCCACCGTCACGACGGGAAAGTCGGCGCCATAGGGCTTGCCGGTGGCCGGGTTCACCTGCATCGGCCCGGTCGAGCCGAAGCACGAGCCTGGGTTGTTGATGCCGATGACGAAGAAGCGCTCGGTGTCCAGAGGCTTGCCGGGGCCGATCAGGTTGTCCCACCACCCGACTTGGCCTTGCGCATCGACACCCGCCACATGGTGCGAGGCATTGAGCGCATGGCATACCAGCACGGCATTGCTCTTGTCAGCGTTGAGCCGGCCGTGGGTTTCGTAGACCAGCGTGTAGTCGGCCAGCACGGCACCGCTGGTCAGCGCCAGCGGCTGGCTGAAATGCATTTGCTGCGCGGTGACGTTGCCGATCGAGCCCATCAATGAAAAAACCGGTGCCGCTTGCAACGGGCACCGGTTGGGTGTCCCCTTTAGCGGTATTTGTTAAAGCGCCCGCAATCTGGAACAAATCGGCGCTGTGCGCGGCAGTATAGCGGCGGGCTCTGCGCCTGGAATGGCGGGTATTTCGTTGCTTGACCAGACGGCTTTGCTCCGTACCATCCGAGCGCCCGGCGATCCTTGCCTGCCGCGGCAGGAGCTTGCATGCACGATTGGTTGATGCGCCTGGACCAGCACTTTGCGGTGCGCTACACCGCCTGGCTGCTGTGTGCAGTCGGCTTCCTGCTCAGCGCCTTCGCCTGGGTCGGTTTCGGCGTCGGTGGATGGTGGGCGCTGCTGTTCCTGTTCGGCATCGGCCTGGGCTTTCGCGATACGCGGCAGAGCCGGCACTCGGTGCTGCGCAACTACCCGGTGATCGG
>JANOKY010000359.1:0-15901 GCA_031419635.1 Burkholderiales bacterium
GACCCACCATTGCGACAGCCGCGCGTAGTACAGGTAGGGGTCGGGCGTGACGAGGGCTGTGCCGCGCGCCGTGGCCTCGTCGCGCAGCGCCGGGGCAACGATGACGCAGCCTGCCCGCGTGCTCGCAAGCTGGGCACGGTAGCGCGGGTTGGCCAGAAAGGCGATCGAACTCGGCGTGGCCGCTTCGAGCGTGGCGATGCGGTCGATCGGCAATTTGCCGTCGCCGACGCACTCGCCGCCAAGGCGGGCCACGATGTCGGCGATGGTCACGCGCATCGCCGCGCTTTCAGGGTCGCGAGGAGCCCGCGCGCGTCACTTGCCGGCGTTGAGTGCGTCGATCACCTTCTTGGTGATGTCCACACGCGCGCTCCAGTGCACCGCGTCCTGAAGGATCAGGTCGTACTTTTCGCTGTCGAAGATCTGCTTGATGACCTTGTTGGCGCGCTCGACCACGCTCGACAGTTCTTCGTTCTTGCGCTGGTTCAGGTCTTCCTGGAATTCGCGACGCTTGCGCTGGAACTCGCGATCCTGCTCGACCAGGTCGCGCTGGCGCCGCGCGCGCTCGGCTTCGGCCAGGGTCGGGCCGTCCTTGTCGAGCTTGTCGGCGGCGGTCTTCAGGCGGTTGGCCACATCGGCCAGATCCTTCTCGCGTTTGCCGAACTCGGTTTCGAGTTTGGCCTGCGCGGCCTTGGCCGGGTTGGCTTCGCGCAGCACGCGTTCGCTGTTGACGTAGCCGATCTTCAGTTCCTGGGCCTGCGCCACGGTTGCCGAGGCGACCAGCATCGCGGCAAGGGCCATCGTTTTCATCGTGTTCATCAGAAAGCAGTCCCGATCTGGAATTGAAACTTCTGGATTCTATCGGTGGGCTTGCTGCGCAGAGGCGCACCCCAGCTCAGCTTCAAAGGGCCCACCGGTGAGATCCAGGACAGGCCGACGCCGGCCGAAGCACGCAGGCTCTGGGCCTCGATCTTTTCGCTCTCGCCCCACACATTGCCGGCGTCCATGAAACCGAACAAACGCAAGGACTTGTCGTTGCCCCCACCAGGAACGGGCACGTACAGCTCGGCGTTGACATTGGCCTTGCGGTTGCCGCCGATGTAGTTGTTGGTCACGTCGACCACACCGAGCGAGCCCTGTTCGAAGACCCGCACCGAGCCCAGGCCGCCGCCGAAGAAGTTCTTGAAGATCGGGTACGGCTTGTTGCCCAGGCCCTTGCCCCAGCCGAGCTCGGCGTTCAGCCCGAGCGTGAAACGGTTGGTGATCGGGATGTAATGCTGGTACTGGAGGTTGGCGCGCAGGTAGCGCACGTCGCCGGCAATCGACCACTCGAGGTTGACGCGCTGGTACTTGCCGGTGGTGGGCGACAGCGCGCTGTCGCGCTCGTCGCGGGCCCAGCCCAGCGTCAACGGAATGGCGGTGCTCGACGAGCCATACAGCTCGCGGTAATCGCGGTAGCTCTTGTTGGTGACGTTGCCGGCGATGCGCGTGGACTCGAAACCCAGGCCGACGAAGACGGTATCGAACTCCGAGAACGGCACGCCGAAGCGCACCGTGGCCCCCGGGGTGATCAACTGGTATTCCTCGCCCTGGCTGTTGATCGGCTTGGTGGTGCGGTAGAACAGGTCGACCGCGCGCGAGATGCCGTCGATGGTGAAGTACGGGTCCACCGTCGACAGCACCAGGGTGCGATTCGACTTGCTGGTGTTGAGCTCGATGCCCAGGTAGTTGCCGGTGCCGAAGACGTTTTCCTGTTTGATCGAGGCGGTGAACGAGATCTTGTCGCTGCTCGAGTAGCCGGCGCCGATCAGCAGGTTGCCGGTGGGCTTTTCGGTGACCTTGAGCGTCAGGTCGACCTGGTCGGCCGTGCCCGGCACCTCTTCGGTCTCGACCTCGACATCCTTGAAGTAGCCCAGCCGGTCGACGCGGTCGCGCGAGAGCTTGATCTTGCCGCCGTCGTACCAGGCCGACTCGAACTGGCGGAACTCGCGGCGCACGACTTCGTCGCGGGTGCGGTTGTTGCCGGCGACGTTGACGCGGCGCACATAGACGCGGCGCTGCGGGTCGGCCGTCAGCACCACCGCCACCTGGGCATTGGCGCGGTCGATCTCGGGCCGCGACTGGGTCTTCGCGAAGGCGTAGCCATACAAGCCATAGAGATCGCCGAATAGCTTGGTGGTCGCGGCCACGTCTTCGCTGCGGTAGGCCTCGCCGGGCTTGATGCGCACCAGGCGCCGGAACTCGTCTTCCTTGCCGAGGAAATCACCCTCGAGCTTGACCGCGGTGACGGTGTAGCGCTGGCCCTCGCGCACCGTGACGGTGATGCTGATGTCCTGCTTGTCGGGCGAGATCGTGACCTGGGTCGATTCGATCTCGAACTCGAGGTAGCCGCGGTTGGTGTAGTAGGCGCGGATCGTTTCCAGATCGGCGTTCAACTTGCTGCGCGAGTAGCGGTCGGTCTTGGTGTACCAGGTCAGCCAGCCGCCGGTGGATTGTTCGAGCAGGCCCAGCAGCGTGCTCTCGGAAAACACCTTGGTGCCGACGATGCGGATTTCCTTGATCTTGGCCGCGTCGCCTTCGGTCATCGTGAAGCTGACGTTGACGCGGTTGCGCTCGAGCGGCGTGATGGTGGTCACCACCTCGGCGCCGTACAGGCTGCGCGTCAGGTACTGGCGCTTGATTTCCTGCTCGGCGCGGTCGATCAGGGCGCGGTCAAACGGCAGGCCTTCGCCGATGCCCGAATCCTTCAAGGCCTTGGACAAGGTGTCGTTGTCGAACTCCTTCAGGCCAACGAAGGTGACGGTGGCGATGATCGCCCGCTCTTCGACGACCACCACCAGCACCTTGCCGTCGATCTCGATGCGCACATCCTTGAACAGGCCGGTGGCGAACAGCGCGCGCAGTGCGGCCGCACCCTTCTCGTCGCTGTAGCTGTCGCCGACGCGGAACGGCAGCGACGCGAACACGGTGCCCGGGTCGGTGCGCTGCAGGCCTTCGATACGGATGTCGACGATCGCGAACGGGTCGGCGGCGCGCGCAGCGGGCGCGGCCGCGAGCGCACCGAGCGCGAAGACCACGGCCGCGATCGGGCGCAAGGGATTGGAGGCAGAGGAAAAGTGCATCGAGGGGGCGCAGCGCGTCATTGCAGGCCCAGCAGGCGGGCCACGTCGTTGGAAAGGGCGATGGACATCAGCAGCAGCATGATCAGCGCGCCGCCGCGCTGGAGCCACTTGAGCCACAGGTCGGAGACCGGGCGGCCAGTGACGGCCTCGAAAAGATAATACATGAGGTGTCCGCCATCGAGCATCGGCAGCGGCAGCAGATTCAGTACTCCCAGGCTGACGCTCACCAGGGCCAGGAAACCGAGGTAGTACGCCACGCCGAGCTGGACCGACTGGCCGGCGTAGTCGGCGATCGTCAACGGGCCCGACAGGTTCTTCAGCGACGCCTGGCCGATCAACATGCGGCCGAGCATCTTCACCGTCAGCACCGACACCTCCCAGGTCCGCGCCGCCCCTTGCACCAGGCCGTCGATCGGGCCCTTCTGCACGGTGACCATCTCGGGCACACGGCCGACGAAGGCGTCGATGCGGCCGAAGCGCTGGCCGCC
Source organism: Burkholderiales bacterium (assembly GCA_031419635.1). Classification (GTDB taxonomy): domain Bacteria; phylum Pseudomonadota; class Gammaproteobacteria; order Burkholderiales; family Burkholderiaceae_C; genus CADEEN01. Next base: position 3,608 of record JANOKY010000359.1, read on the forward strand.
TTCGCTCATCACGCGTGGCGCGACAGTGACATCGCGGGCCACACCGCCGCGCTCGACCTGCCAGACCTGCACTGCCGCACTGCCATCGGCGGCCAGGCGGCGGATGCGGTCACGCAATAGCTGTGCATCGGCCACCGTGCTGCCGTCCACGCGCAGCACCCGGTCGCCGCTCTTCAGGCCTGCCTTGTCGGCCGGGCCACCCGCCTTGACCTCGCCGAGCACGGCCTCGCTGTAGGGTGCGCCCAGTCCGACGCGCTGCATCAGCTTGGCGTCCACCTCCTGGCTGTCGATGCGCTGTAGTTCGAGCGTGAACTGGCGGCTGCCATGGCCGGCGGCGGCGCTGGCGGTCAGCGACAAGGGCTCGCCTTGCAAGACGGCCTGCGTGATCTGCCAGCGCAGATCGGTCAGCGACTCCACGTCCTGCCACTGCGCGCCGTCGCGCGACCAGGCCCGGACCCAATCGCCCGAGCGCATGCCGGCGCGTTCGGCCAGGCTGCCAGCGGCCGGTGCGCTGAGCACGGCCTTGGGTTCATCCACGCCGATCCAATGCGCGGTGGCGTACAGCAGCACCGCCAGCAACAGGTTGGCGATCGGGCCGGCGGCGACGATCGCGGTGCGCTGCGGCAGCGACTTGCGGTTAAAGGCCTGGTCGCGCTCCTGCGGCAAGACGCTGTCTTCACGCTCGTCGAGCATCTTCACGTAGCCGCCCAGCGGCAGCGCCGAGAGCACGAACTCGGTGCTGTCAGGCGTGGCTTGGCGGCGCCAGACGACGCGGCCGAAGCCGACCGAGAAGCGCAGCACCTTCACGCCGCACCAGCGCGCCACCTGGTAGTGGCCCCACTCGTGGATCACGATCAGCACGGCCAGCGTGACCAAGAAGGCCAGCACCGTGGTGATCACTGCGCGCGCTCCTTGACGACGGACTGTGCGTGGGCGCGGGCCCGCGCATCGAGCGCCAGCAGGTCGCTCAATGCAGCCTCGTTGGGCAGCTCGGGCAGCACGGCTTCGACGGTTTGCGCATTGACCCTGTGAATGTCGGTGAAGCGGATGGTTCCGGCGAGGAACGCAGCCACCGCCACTTCGTTGGCGGCGTTGAGCACTGCGCTGGCGCCTTCGCGAGCGCGCAGCGCGTCCCAGGCCAGCGCCAGGCCAGGGAAGCGGGCATGGTCGGGGGCCTCGAAGCCGAGTGCGGCAATGCGCGTGAAATCAACCGCCGCCGCGCCCGACTCGATGCGCTCGGGAAACGACAGGCCATAGGCGATCGGCACGCGCATGTCGGGCGTGCCGAGCTGCGCCAGCACCGAGTTGTCGCGGCACACGACCATCGAGTGCACGATCTGCTGCGGGTGGATCAGCACCCTGACCTGCTCGGGCCGCAGGTCGAACAGCCAGCGTGCTTCGATGACTTCGAGCGCCTTGTTCATCATCGTCGCCGAGTCGACCGAGATCTAGCGCCCCATCTCGAAGTTGGGGTGCGCGCAGGCCATGTCGGGCGTCACCTCGTGCAGCGTGGCCGGGTCGCGGGTGCGAAACGGCCCGCCCGACGAAGTCAGCAGCAAATGGTCGATGCGTTGGCCCCACGCGGCGCGGTCTTCGGGCAGGCATTGGAAGATAGCCGAATGTTCGCTGTCGATCGGCAGCAGCGTGGCGCCGCCTGCGTGCACCGCGCGCATGAACAGCGCGCCGCCGACCACCAGCGCTTCCTTGTTGGCCAGCAGCAGGCGCTTGCCGGCGCGTGCCGCGGCCAAGCACGGTGCCAGGCCGGCAGCGCCGACGATGGCCGCCATCACCGTGGTGACCTCGGGGTGCGCGGCCAACTCGACCAGCGCGGCCTCGCCGGCCAGCACCTCGGTGGCCACGCCCTGCGCACGCAAACGGCCACGCAGGTCGTTGGCCGCGGATGTATCGGCCAGTGCGGCATAGCGCGGCCTCCAGCGCAGGCATTGCGCCTCGAGCTCGCCAATGCGCTGGTGCGCGGTCAACGCGAAGACTTCGAAGCGCTCGGGGTGGCGCGCAACGACATCGAGCGTGCTGACACCGATCGAGCCGGTGGCGCCGAGGATGGCGATGCGTTGCTTCACGGGCATCACAGGGTTGCCAGCGCCAGCGCCGCGGGCAGCACCGGCAGCAAGGCATCGATGCGGTCGAGCACGCCGCCATGGCCGGGCAGCAGGCGGCTCGAATCCTTGGCACCGGCCGCCCGCTTGACCAGCGATTCGAACAGATCGCCGACGACACTGGCCGCGGCCAGCGACAGGGCCAGCGGCACCAGGCCAGCCCAGCCCCAGCGTTCGACCCAGAGCGAATACAGGCTGGCCGAATCGACCGGCCAGCGGCGATCGATCAGCAACACCCACAGCGCTGCCAACACCAGCACGCTGACCATGCCGCCGGCCACGCCCTCCCAGCTCTTGCCCGGGCTGATGGTCGGGGCCAATTTATGCTTGCCAAACGCCCGGCCGGCGGCGTAGGCGCCGATGTCGGCGACCCACACCAGGCACAGGGCAGACAGCAGGAAGTTCACGCCCACCGTGCGCGCCTTGGCCAGTGCCAGCCAGGCCACCCACAGCGCGAGCAGGCCCAGGGCCAGGCGCAACACCACCGGCCAGCGCGGCCAGGCCGACGGCCCACCGCGAAGTGCCAGGCTGCCGATCACCAGCCACGCCGCAGCGGTGGCCCACCAGACTGCCGCCGGCACCTTGGCGACGCTGCCGGTGTAGACCGCCCACAACCCGGCCAGCGCCAGCAAGGCACCGGGGCCGAGCGCTGCGACCGGCGCCACGCCGTTCAATCGCGACCATTCCCAGCCGGCCGCGGCGATCAGCAACAGCGTCAACAGCGCAAACGGCCACGGCGTGGCGACCCACAGGGACGGCAGCAGCAGTGCCAGCAGCACCACGGCGGTGATCACGCGCTGAAGCAGCATCGGCGATGCGTCTCAGGCGGTGACGGGCTGCGGCGCCGGCGCGGCGGCCACGCCGCCGTAGCGACGGTCGCGGGCGCGGAAATCGGCCAGGGCGCGGTCGAGTTCGGCGTCGCCGAAATCGGGCCACAAGCAGTCGGTGAAGTACAGCTCCGAGTAGGCCACCTGCCAGAGCAGAAAGTTGCTGATGCGCACCTCGCCACCGGTGCGGATGAACAGGTCGGGGTCGGGCGCGAAGCTCATCGCCATGTAGCGGCTGAGCGTGGCTTCGTCGAGCGTGTCGCCCGTCACGCCGTCGGCGAGAGCCTGGCGCGTGGCCTGCACCACGTCCCAACGGCCGCCGTAGTTGAAGGCCACCGACAGAGTGATGCGGCGGTTGTGTTCGGTGGCGCGCTCGGCCTGGTCCCAGGCTTCGCGCACCTTGTCCGAGACCGCGCTGCGGTCGCCGACGATGCGGATGCGCACGCCTTCCTTGGCCAGCTTGGTCAGGTACTTCGACACCGCCACCAGCACCAGGCCCATCAGGCCCGAGACCTCGTCGCTCGGGCGCTTCCAGTTTTCCGACGAGAAGGCGAACACCGTCAGGTACTCGATGCCGCGGTCGGCGCAGGCCTGCACCGTGCGCACCAGCGCGTCGACGCCCTGCTTGTGGCCGAAGAAGCGCGGCATGAAGCGCTTCTTGGCCCAACGGCCGTTGCCGTCCATCACGATCGCCACATGGCGTGGCGGGGCGGGGTCTCGTTGCACCGTGGTGGCTGTCAGACCGCCAAGATTTCGGCTTCTTTGCCGTGGATCAGCCGGTCGATCTCGGCGATCACGCGGTCGGTGAGTTTTTGCACTTCGTCTTGCGCGCGGCGCTCTTCGTCTTCGGTGGCCGCCTTGTCTTTCAGCAGTTTCTTCAGGTGCTCGTTGGCGTCGCGGCGCAGGTTGCGCACCGCGACCTTGGTGTCTTCGCCGGCATGGCGCACCACCTTGGTCAGGTCTTTGCGGCGCTCTTCGGTCAGCGCCGGCATCGGCACGCGCAACAGGTCGCCCTGCGCGGCGGGGTTCAAGCCCAGGTCGCTCTCGCGGATGGCCTTCTCGATCTTCGCGCCCATGCCCTTTTCCCAGGGCTGCACGCTGATCGTGCGGGCATCGAGCAGGGTCACGTTGGCGACTTGGCTGATCGGCAGCATCGCGCCGTGGTAATCGACATGCACCTGGTCGAGCAGGCCCGGGTGGGCGCGGCCGGTGCGCACTTTTTGCAGTTCGCTCTTGAAGGCCTCGATGGATTTGGTCATCTTGGTTTCGGCGGTCTTCTTGATATCGGCTATCGGCATGGCGTCCTCACGTCATCACGTCATCACACATGGACCAGGGTGCCTTCGTCGCCGCCCATCACCACGCGCTTCAAGGCGCCGGGCTTGTTAATCGAAAACACCTTGATCGGCAGCTTCTGGTCACGGCACAGGGCAAACGCGGTGGCGTCCATCACCTGCAGGTTCTTCGCGATGGCTTCGTCGAAACCGATGGTCGTGTAGCGCGTGGCCTTCGGATCCTTGTTCGGGTCGGCCGAGTACACACCGTCGACCTTGGTCGCCTTGAGCACGATTTCGACACCCATCTCGGCGCCGCGCAGCGCGGCTGCCGTGTCGGTGGTGAAAAACGGGTTGCCGGTGCCGGCGGCAAAGACCACCACCTTGCCTTCTTCGAGGTACTGCAGCGCCTTGGGCCGCACGTAGGGCTCGACCACCTGTTCGATGCCGATGGCACTCATCACGCGGGCAACCATGCCTTCCTGGCGCATCGTATCGGCCAGGGCCAGCGCGTTCATCACGGTGGCCAACATGCCCATGTAGTCGGCGGTGGCACGGTCCATGCCGACCGAGCCGCCGGCCACGCCGCGAAAGATGTTGCCGCCGCCGATGACCACCGCCACCTCGACGCCCAGCTCGGTGATCTCCTGTACCTCGCGCACCATGCGCACGATGGTGGCGCGGTTGATGCCGTAGGCATCGTCGCCCATCAGGGCTTCGCCGGAGAGTTTGAGCAGGATGCGTTTGTAGGCCGGCATGCGGCGAGTCTCCTCAGGCAAACAACGGGCCGGAGTTTAAGGGGCGGCGCTTGCAGCCCCCGTGTCCGGATGCAGCTTTACTGACCCTTGGCCGCGGCCACCTGCGCCGCCACCTCGGCCGCGAAGTTATCGACCTTCTTCTCGATGCCTTCGCCGACCACATACAACGTGAAGCGCTTGACCATGGTGGCGCGCTCCTTGAGCATCTGCTCGACGGTCTGCTTGTCGTTCTTGACGAAGGTCTGGTTCAGCAGCGAGACCTCCTTCAGAAATTTCTGCACCGAGCCCTCAACCATCTTGGCGACGATCTCGGCCGGCTTGCCCGATTCAGCCGCCTTCTCGGCAGCGATCTTGCGTTCCTTGGCGACCCGCGCCGCCGGCACGGCGGCGGACGACAGCGCGGCTGGCTTCATCGCCGCCACATGCATCGCCACGTCCTTGGCCGCGACCTCATCGCCGTCGAATTCGACGATCACGCCGATGCGCGTGCCGTGCAGGTAGCTGGCCAGCTTGCCGCCGCCGCTGTAGCGCTGAAAGCGGCGGATCGCCATGTTCTCGCCGATCTTGCCGATCAGGCCCTTGCGCACGTCTTCCAGCGTCGGGCCGAAACCGTCCTGCGCATGGGCCAGCGCCGACAGCGCAGCCACGTCGGCCGGGTTCTTCTCGGCCACCAGTTGCGCGCAGGCCTTGGTGAAAGCGAGGAAGGATTCGTTCTTCGAAACGAAATCGGTTTCGCAGTTGACTTCGACCAGCGCGCCGGTGCTGCCGTCGATGACCGCGCTGACCACGCCTTCGGCGGTGATGCGCGAGGCCGCCTTTCCGGCCTTGTTGCCGAGCTTGACGCGCAGGATCTCTTCGGCGCGCTCGGCGTCGCCTTCGGCCTCGGTCAGGGCCTTCTTGCATTCCATCATCGGCGCGTCGGTCTTGGCGCGCAGCTCAGCCACCATGCTTGCGGTAATTGCGGGCATTTCAAATCTCTTTCGTTGTCTGGAAAAAAGGGGCCTGTTGCAGCCCCTTCGACTCAGTCCTCGTCGTTGGACGATCAAGCGTCTTCGCTGACCTCGACGAACTCGTCGCCGCCGGCCGAGACGGCTTGGACGACTTCATTCGTGGCATTGGCCTTGCCTTCGAGCACCGCGTCGGCGATCGCACGGGCATACAGCGCGACGGCCTTGGCCGAGTCGTCGTTGCCGGGGATGACGTAATCGATGCCCAGCGGCGAGTGGTTCGAGTCGACGATGCCGATCACCGGGATGCCGAGCTTGATGGCCTCGGCCACCGCGATCTTGTGGTAGCCGACGTCGATCACGAACATCGCGTCGGGCAGCGCGTTCATGTTCTGGATGCCGCCAATGTCTTTCTCGAGCTTGGCGATCTCGCGCTGAAACATCAGCGCTTCCTTCTTGATCAGCGGCTGCGTGCCGGCATCGACCTGGGCCTGCATTTCCTTCAACTTCTTCAGCGAACCCTTGACGGTCTTGAAGTTGGTCATCATGCCGCCGAGCCAGCGCTGGTCGACGTAGGGCATGCCGGCGCGCTTGGCTTCCAGCGCGATCACGTCGCGGGCCTGGCGCTTGGTGCCGATCATCAGCACCGAGCCGCGCTTGGAGGCCAACTGGCGGACGAACTTCAGGGCGTTCTCGAAGAGCGGCAGCGTCTTCTCGAGGTTGATGATGTGGATCTTGTTGCGATGGCCGTAAATGTACGGAGCCATCTTCGGGTTCCAGAAGCGGGTTTGGTGTCCGAAATGGACCCCGGCTTCGAGCATTTCGCGCATGGTGACAGACATGGGTAACTCCAAAAAGGTTGGGTCTAGAATCCGGCGCGAATCGCAGTGCAACGCCCTCGTTGGCTTGCATTGCGACACCTTTTGATTGCCGGCTTCGCGAGTTGTTTTCCCCGTCGCGACTGGTTGCTCGACGGTTGCTCGACGCGAAGGTCGAAACCAGGCCGGGAAAAACCCGCAGATTGTAGCAGCAGCGCCATCCATGCCGACCGACTTGACCCAGGCCGCCGCTGACATCGCCGCCGGCCGATTGAGCGCGCAAGCCGCGCTCGACGCCGCCCTCGCGCAAGCCGCCAGCGCCGCCAACCGCCACACCTTCATCCGCCGCTTCGATGCGCAGGCACGGGCCGCCGCGCGAGCGATCGACAGGCAGCGCGAAGCCGGCGCGCCGCTGCCGGCGCTGGCCGGGTTGGCGGTGTCGGTCAAGGACCTTTTCGACGTCGCCGGGCAGCCGACGACCGCCGGCTCGCGCTCCTTGTACGACGCCCTGCCAGCCACACAAGACTGCCCGGCGGTCGCGCGCCTGCGTGCTGCCGGTGCGGCATTCATAGCCCACACCAACCTGACCGAGTTCGCGTTCTCCGGCGTCGGCATCAACCCGCACCACGGCACGCCCGCCAACCCGGCCACGGCCGCGCTCGATGCCGAACCGCGCATCCCTGGTGGCTCGACCTCGGGCGGCGCGGTGTCGGTGGCCAGCGGTGCGGCCTGGGCCGCACTCGGCTCGGACACTGGGGGGTCGATCCGCATCCCGGCCGCGTTGCAGGGCTTGGTCGGCTTCAAATGCACCGCGCGCTGGGTGCCGACCGCGGGCGCGATCCCGCTGTCGACGACCCTGGACACCGCCTGTGCCATCACCCGCTCGGTGCGCGACGCCGTACTGCTGCACGAAGTGCTCGCGGCACGCCGCGTCGTGCTCGATCCGCGGCCGTTGTCGGCGTGGCGCCTCGCCGTGCCGCGTACGGTGATGCTCGACGCGCTGGAGCCGGCGGTGGCCGCCGCCTTCGAGCGCGCGCTGTCGAGCCTGCGCGCCGCCGGTGCGCGCATCGAAGACATCGACCTGCCCTGCCTGGACGACACCGCAGCGCTACAGCGCAACGGCGGCCTGGCAGCGGCCGAGAGCTGGGCCTGGCACCGCCATCGGCTCGCGGCCCGCGAAGCGCAGTACGACCCGCGCGTGGCGCTGCGCATCCGCCGCGGCGAAGCGATCAGCGCCGCCGACTACATCGACCTTCAGATCGATCGCCGCGCCTGGATCGCGCGCATGGAATCCGCGCTCGCGGGCTTCGACGCGATGCTCTCGCCCACCGTGCCGATCCTGGCGCCGCGCATCCAGCCCTTGATCGACAGCGGCGAGGCCTTCTTCGCCGCCAACGCCCTGCTGCTGCGCAACCCCTCGCTGGTCAACCTGCTCGACGGCTGCGCGCTGTCGCTGCCCTGCCAGCGCACGGGCGGCTGGCCGGTTGGCCTGATGGTCTGGGGCCCGGCGCTCGCCGACGACCGCGTGCTGGCAGTGTCGTTGGCCATCGAGCAGGCCTTGCGGGGTACCGCATAGTGCGCGTCGCGGTCATCGGCGCGGGCATCGTCGGCGTCACCACCGCCTACGAACTGCTCTGCGACGGCCACCAGGTCACGCTTTTCGAGCGCAGCGGCAGCGTCGCCGTCGAGGCCAGCTTCGCCAATGCCGGCGTGTTGGCGCCCGGCTATGTCACGCCCTGGGCGGCCCCGGGCATGCTGCGCAAGTTGCTCGGCCAATGGGGCCGGCGCGACGCCGCGGTGCGGCTGGCGGGCCTGCCCGGCCCGGCGCTGGCCAGTTGGTTGTGGCGCTGGTGGCGCGCCTGCGCAGCGCCGACCTACGCCGCCAATCGCAGCGCGATGCTGGCGCTGGCGACCCTCAGCCTGGCGCGCACCCGCGAAGTCGCGGCCGAATTGTCGATCGAGCATGAACGCAGCCGCGGCCTGCTGGTGCTGTTGCGCAGCGAGCAGGAACTGGTGCAGGCGCGGCCCGGTCTGAAGCTGCTGGCCGATCTGGACGTCGGCTTTCACATCGTCGACGCCGCTGTGTGCCGGCGCATCGAGCCGGCCCTGGACGAAGCCACCGCGCTGCGCGCCGGCATCCATCTGCCCGGCGCCGACGTCGGCAACTGCCGCCAGTTCGCATTGGCGCTGAAGACCGAGTTGCAGCGCCGCGGCGCCGAGTTCCGCTTCGGCCACGCGGTGCAGCGCCTGACCCCCGGCACCAGCGTCGGCGTCGACAGCTTGGCCCTGGCGACCGACGCCGAATCGACCTTCGTCGGCTCGGGCAACGTCGGCAGCGCGGTCAGCGACCGCTTCGACGCGGCCGTCGTCTGCGCCGCCATCGGCAGCCGCGCGCTGCTGCGCCCGCACGGCCTGGCCTTGCCGCTGCAACCGGTGTACGGCTACTCGATCACCCTGCCGGTGCGCCACTTCGAAGCCCACCCCGATGTCGGCCCGCGCGCGGCGCTGATGGACGAGCGCTACAAGGTCGCGATCAGCCGCCTGGGCGACCGCGTGCGTGTGGCCGGCGGCGCCGAGCTGGGCGGCACGCCCACCGATCTGGCCCAAGCCCCGATCGCCACCCTGCACCGGGTACTGCAAGACTGGTTTCCGAGCGCCGCGCGCCACGCCCGGGCGCAGACCTGGAAAGGCGCGCGACCGATGCTGCCCGACGGCCCGCCGGTCATCGGCGCCGCCGGCCCGCCCGGCCTGTGGCTCAACACCGGGCATGGCTCGAGCGGCTGGGCGCTGGCCTGCGGCAGCGCCCGGGTGCTGGCCGACGCACTGGCTGGCCGCGCCGCGGCGCTGGACACTTCGCGCTTTTCGCCGCAGCGCTGGCGCTGACGTTGACGCTGAGAATGGCCGTCGCGATGAAGCGCCCGCAAGCCATCACCTCTGCCACCGGCCCGTGGCCGCTGCATGACACCGCCGCGTCGCGCCAGATCGAAGCCCTGGCCGCCGCGGCCGAGCCGCCGCACGCGCTGATGCAGCGCGCCGGCCAGGCGGTGGCGCGCCTGGCGCTGGCGTTGGCGCCGCATGCCCAGAATATCTGGATCGCCGCCGGGCCGGGCAACAACGGCGGCGACGGTTTCGAGGCCGCCGCCCACCTGCACCGCGCCGGCAAGCAGGTGCGCGTGACAGCGCTCGGCGACCCGGCGCACCGCCCTGCGGACGCTGCGGCATCGCTGGCCCTGGCCCAGGCCGCGGGTGTGTTGATCGAGACAGCGGCGCCGGCCGCGCTGGCCTGCGACTTGGCCATCGACGCCCTGCTCGGCCTGGGTGTCACGCGCGCGGTCGACGGCGCGATCGCCGAGGCCTTGCGCCGCTTCAACCAGCAGGCGGTACCGCGGCTGGCCGTCGACCTGCCCAGCGGCCTGGACAGCGACAACGGTGGCGTCCACGGTGCGGTGGCGGCCCAGGCCAACCACACCCTGACGCTGTTGACGCTCAAGCCGGGCCTGTTCACCGCGCACGGGCGCGAATGCGCCGGTGAAGTCTGGTTCGATGACCTGGGCTGCGGCGAGGTGGCAGCGCAAGTGCCGCCGCGCGCCTGGCTCGGCGGCGCCGATGCCGCGCTGACGGTTCGCGCGCCGCGCCGGCATGCGCAGCACAAGGGCACTTTCGGTGACGTGGTGATCGTCGGCGGCGCCGCGGGCATGGTCGGCGCGGCGCTGCTGGCCGGACGCGCCGCGCTGGCCGCGGGCGCCGGCCGCGTCTACGTCAGTGCGCTGGATCCCGCCGCACCGGGCCACGACCCGCTGTGGCCCGAGTTGATGCTGCGGCCGGGGCTGTGGCGCGACGCGGCGGCGATGCCGAGCGACTCCACCGTGGTCTGCGGTTGCGGCGGCGGCGACGCCATGCGCGAAGCCCTGCCGGTGCTCTTGGCCCGCGCCGCGCGGCTGGTCATCGACGCCGATGCGTTGAACGCGATCGCCGCCGACAGCATGTTGCAGTCCCTGCTCGCAGCGCGCGCCGCGCGCGGCCAGGCCAGCGTGCTGACGCCCCATCCGCTCGAAGCCGCGCGCTTGCTCGGTGCCGCCAACTCGGCCGCGATCCAGAGCGACCGCCTCGGCCACGCCGAGCGCCTGGCCGCACGCTTCGCTTGCGTCGTGCTGCTCAAAGGCTCGGGCAGCGTGATCGCCGCACCACAACAATTCAGCACGATCAACCCCAGTGGCAACGCGCGGCTGGCCAGTGCCGGCACTGGCGATGTGCTGGCCGGTTGGCTCGGCGGCCTGTGGGCCGCGGCGCAGGCGCAAGCCGAACCGCCCTCAGCGCTGCGCGTGGCGCAGGCTGCCGCGTGGTTGCACGGCGCGGCGGCAGAAGGCGGTGACGATCGCTCGCCGTTGACGGCCTCGATGCTGCTGCAGCGCTTGACCGCCGCCGGCTGAGCGCGCTCAGCGGCCCTTGCTGCCGCGCCCCGCGGCCTTCTTCTCGCCGCGTGCCGGGCGCGCTGCCGCGCTGCGCTTGCTCGGCGTGACGCTGGCCTTGCGTTGGCGCGTAGCCTTCTTCACCGCGATGTCGCTGCCCTTCACGCTTGCCAACTCGTCGACGGCACTGCCGCCACCGCGTCGCGGCGCGGCCTTGTCGCGCTGGCCCTTGGCCAGCAGGCGCTCGTCCTGGCCCTCGCGCACGAGGCGGAAGTCGATCTTGCGGCCGTCGAGGTCGACCCGGCTGACCTGCACCCGCAGCCGCGCCCCGGCGCCATAGCGCACCCCCGTGCGCTCGCCGCGCAGTTCCTGGCGCGCCTCGTCGAAGCGGTAGTACTCGCCGCCGAGTTCGGTGATGTGCAGCAGGCCTTCGACATACAGCGCGTCGAGTTGCACAAAGAGGCCGAAGCTGGTGGCCGCGGTGACGGTGCCGGCGAACTCCTCGCCGAGGCGGTCGCGCATGAAACGGCACTTGAGCCAGGCCTCGACATCGCGCGAGGCTTCGTCGGCACGGCGCTCGTTGGCACTGCAATGCGCGCCCGCGGCTTCCCAGTGCTCGCCCTCTTGCGCATGGGCCTTGGGCGCCTTGCCCCCCTTGCGCACGGAGGGAATCGTTTCGAGCGCGCCGCTGTCGATGTGGTAGCGCTTGCCATGCAGGATGGCCTTGATCACGCGGTGCACCAGCAGGTCGGGGTAGCGCCGGATCGGGCTGGTGAAGTGGGTGTAGGCGTCGAAGGCCAGGCCGAAGTGGCCGGCATTGGTGGCGGTGTAGATCGCCTGCTGCATCGAGCGCAGCAGCATGGTGTGGATCTGCAGCGCGTCGGGCCGGTCCTTGGTGGCGTCGGCGATGGCCTGGAACTCGCGCGGCTTGGGGTCGTCGCTGACCGTGTAGCCCAGGCCCAGCGCCTTGAGGTAGTTTTGCAGAGTGATCTTCTTCTCCGGCGTCGGACCCTCGTGCACGCGGTACAGCGCCGGGTGCTTGGCCTGGGCGATGAAGTCGGCCGAGCAGACGTTGGCCGCAAGCATCGCCTCCTCGATCAAGCGGTGGGCTTCGTTGCGCGTGCGCGGCACGATCTTCTCGATG
>JANOKY010000360.1:0-7715 GCA_031419635.1 Burkholderiales bacterium
GTCGGCGAAGTACTCGGTAAAGCCGTAGAGCAGATCGCTCTTGGTCACCAGCACGTACACTGGCAGCCGGGTCGCGAGCTTGGCGTCGAGTTCCAGCAGGCGCGCGCGGATCGAGGCCGCCAGCGCGCTGCGCGCCTCGGCGCCCTGGCTCAGCAGATCGGCCACGCTGACGGTGAGGAATACGCCGTTGAGCGGCCGGCGCGGGCGCGACTTCTTGAGCAGGCCCAGGAAGCCCTCCCACGCGCTCTTGTCCTCGCTCTGATGGCTGTCCTGCGTGGTGTAGCGGCCGGCAGTGTCGATCAGCACCGCCTCGTCGGTGAACCACCAGTCGCAATTGCGCGTGCCGCCGACGCCGCGGATCGCACCGGGGCCGAACTTGTCGGCCAGCGGGAACGAGAGCCCCGAGTTGACCAGCGCGGTGGTCTTGCCGGCCCCCGGGGCGCCGATGATGATGTACCACGGCAGTTGATCGACAAAGGGGCGGCCCGACAACGCCGCCAGCCACCCGCGCCCGGGTCTACCGAGGCGCGAGCGGCGCAAGGTGTTCACTGCCTGCTCGAAGCGCTGGCTGATGACCGCCACCTCCGCCGCGCCGGGTGTCGTTGCGGTGGCCGCCGCAGGCGCGGCTACAGCCCCCGCGACCAGACCCGCCATCAAGCGGCGATTGCGCCGTGCAGCGGCCGCAGCGCGCCACACGGCATACGCCAGCGCCAGGCCGAACAGGACGGCCAGCGTCGCCCAGCGCGCCGGCTCGCCGGCCAGCGGCACAACTTCTGCGATGGCGATCAGCGGGCCGACGAACCAGACCAATGCGGCCGTCGCCAGCAGGCCGAGCAGAGCCAGCAGCACGCGCAGCCAGGGCAAGTTGCGTCGCTGCATGCGCTCACCCATCCGGCCGCGGCAGCCGCAGCTCGATCTCGATGCGCCGATTGCGAGCCCGCTGGGCAGGGCTGCCGTTGGCGACCAGCGGCTCGACATCGGCCCGGCCCTCGGCGCGCAGGCGCTCGGCAGGTGCCCCCTGCTGCGCGAGCCTGGCCAGCACGGCGCGCGCGCGCTCGTGCGACAGGTGCCAGTTCGACGGGAACTGCAGCGAATTCACCGCCGCGTTGTCGGTGTGGCCGATCACGGCGATCTGCCCCGGGCTGCCCTTCAGGGCCACGGCAACATGACGCAGCAATTCGAGTTGCTCGGCCTGGATCTGCGCGCTGCCCGGTACGAACAGCGCATCGGCCGACAGGGTCACGACCGAGCGCTGCGCCTCGTCGCGCACCTGCAGCGCACCGCGGCCAATCTCGGCTTGCAGCAGCGGCACCAGGCGGGGCCGGGTGGCGGCCTCGGCGGGCGCGGCGGGAGCGATGCGCAGGGCCATCGGCAGGGCGTGGATCTGGCGGAAGACCGGCTGGGCCAGGTCGTTGAGGCGGCCGATGACGAAGAGGAACAGGCCCAGCAGCAGGCCCGCGGTCAGCGCCGCCACAACCCACAGCGGCAGCACGGCCCGATCGCGGTGGCCCGGGGTGCGCACCCCCTGGCTGTGGACCGAGAGCTGGCGCGCCACGGCCGCCTGCGCGGCCGGCCGGATGACCTCGAGCAACCGCGCCGCGATCGCGTCGAGCTGGGTCCGGCCTTGCGACACGCCACGGTAGCGGCCTTCGAAGCCCAGCCGCAGGCAGATGTAGAACAGCTCGAGCAGGTCGGTATTGGCCGTCGCGTCCTCACCCAAGCGCTCCAGCAACTCGAAGGCCTTGTCGCCGCCCGAAGGCTCGTCGTGGAACTCCTGCAGCAGGCTGCGCCCTGAACCGCTTTGCGCGCCTGCACCCCAGGGCGTCTGGGCGATGACCTCGTCGATGAAGCTGCACAGCAGGTAGCGCGCCGCAGTGACCTTCGGCCGCGGCACGCCGCTGGCGCCGGCGACGGCCTCGAAGGCCGCGATCTGTTCCAGCAGTTGCCCGCGCAGGCCGACGGGATCGTCGTGCGCGGGGGTGTTGCGCAACTGTTCGAGCAGCGCCAGCAGCGTCGCGGCAGCGCCGAGCAGCGGGTTGATGCCGGCGACCAGGCGCTGCAGCTCCAGCCCCGCACTCGGTGCGGCCGCGTGCGTCGTCGCACGCTTCATGATCACCGTGGCCTGCCCGCCGGGCGCGGGCATCAGGAGCGTCGGCTCATGCTCCTGGATCGCGCGACGGTCTTCGGTCCTCATGCGCTGCACCTGCGACCGATATTCCGCATGCCCAGGCCCGTGCTCACACGTCGGCGGCGTCAACCGCCGGGGACCGCGGCTTCGCGCAGGAACCGCTCGCGCAGCGCGTCGCTGTCCAGGCATTGGGCCACCTGGTTGAGAAAGTCGCGGCGGCTGCCACCGCCCGCCGCCGCGCGCTTGACGACCACGCGCGCGATCGGGCCAATATGGCGCGTCAGCAGTCGCGTCGCGAGTTCCAGGTCGGCCGGGGTCAAGGCTGGCCCGCCGCCGCCGGTCGCGCCCGGCACCGACGCCTCGGGCCCGGCCGAGGCCCGCGCCTGCAGCGCAGCCAGGCCGGCGCCGGTGACGGCGCGGACAAAGGCGTCGCGGTCGTCGGGCTGGTCGATGGCTTCGAGCAGGCCGGCGGTCAGCGTCTGGATGTCCTTGTGCACGCGTGCGGCGCGGCGCACCAGCACTTTGGCCACCGGCCCGACGAAGCGCGCCAGCTCGATCTCGACGCCAGCCAGCACCGGCCCGCTCCAACCGGTGGGCGGCGGTGTGCTGGTGCCGATGCTGGGCGCGGTTCTGGGCAGCGACGGCGGGCCGCCGTCGATAGCGATCCGCCGCGGCACGGCCGGGATGATGGTCGCGTCCGACAGGGTGCTGTTCAGCGGTTGCGCGTACTCGGCCAGGATGGCGGTGCGGAATGCCGAGGCACTCTGGAACCGCTTGGCTGGCAGTTTCTCCAGGGCCCGGGCCACCACCGCGTCATATTGCGGCCAGTAGCGATGCGCATCGACGCTCGAGGGCGGCGGCGGATCGTGGTAACAGATGTCGTGCATCACCGCTTCAGGCCGGCCGGCGAACGGCGGCCTGCCGGCGAGCAGGTGGTAGAACACGACGCCGGCCGAAAAGATGTCGACACGGTGGTCGATGTCGCGACCCAGGTAGACCTCGGGCGCGATGAAGCCCGGCGTGCCCATGATCACGTTGGTTTTCGTGAAGTCGGTCGATTCGATGCGCGCGATGCCGAAGTCGATGAGCTTGATGCGCCCATTGCTCATCACCTGGATGTTTGCCGGCTTGATGTCGCGGTGCCAGACCGCGTTGTCGTGCGCGAACTGCAGTGCATCGAGCAACTGGGCCATGATGCTGACGCTGTCGTGTTCGTCGAAGCTGGCCCCGCGGGCCATGTATTCGCGCAGGCTGGTGCCTTCGACGTACTCCATCGCGATATAGGCATGCTGCGCATCCTCGCCGTACTCATACACGGCTCCGATGCCCGGATGGTTGAGCGCACCGGCGGCCTGGGCCTCGCGGCGAAAACGCCCCGACATGGCCTCGGTCTTCTCCTCCTCGTCGATCAACTCCTTGCGGATCGTCTTGATCGCCACCGGCCGCTTGATGACCGGGTCGTAGCCGCGATAGACGACGCCCATCGCGCCCTTGCCGAGCACGCCGGTGATCGGGTACTTGCCCAGGCGCTCTGGCATCGTCATGGCCTGGCTAGGCCTCCAGCATCTTCATCGCCTGGACCATGCTCGTGCGCATGCGGGCGATCGAGCGCGCCAGCACGCCGATCTCGTCGCTGGAGCTGCGCTTGTACTCCGGGATATCGAGCTCACCCAGGCTGACCCGGTCGGCGAATTGCGAAAGCCTGCCGATCGGCCGGATGACCAGGGCCCACAGCATCAGGTTCAGCACGATGCCGATCACGACGAAGACGACGCCGACCGAGTTCATGAACACGGTAAAGGCCTCCTTGGCGCGCGCGATCGGAATCGCGGTCGGCACCGAGATGATCTGCGCGGCGATCACGTCGTTGAGCACCCAGCCGAAGCCGTTGGCCGGGCCGTAGCGCTCGATCATGGTCTTGGGCGCAGCATCGACGGTGCTGTGGCACTGCAGACAGGACTCGGCGGCACGCATGGGGCGGGCCACGTAGAACGAGCGCCCGGTCGGCGTTTCGCGGTCACCGATGATCTCTTTGATGTCTTTGTTGTTGCGGAACTGGGTGATGATGTCGCTCTCCCAGTCGACCGCGCGGTTGCGCGGATTGGTCGGGTTCAGCGCCGCTTCCTTGTAGCCGTACTCGGTGTGCTTCTTGCGCAGGTCGGAGAAGACCTCGGCGGCCGCATAGGCCGGCAGCGACTGCGGCAGGAAGGTGTATTTCATCTGCGTCTGTAGCAAGGGGCCAACCTGGCTGCCGGTGTAGGAGCGCGTTGACAGCGCCGCGTCCATCAGCAGCCTCGCATTCTGTGCGATCTCGTCGCGCGCGTTGCGCTCGAGCAGTTGCCAGGACACGAACCCCGTGGCGGCCAGGCCGAGGGCGAAGACCAGCACGAACACCAGGTTGAATTTCAGTAGCAATCTCATACCAACCTCCGCAAATGCGCAACAGACCAGGAACCGATGTGGGCCCCACGCAGAACCCGGGCAGCAAGGCGCGTATCAGGGCGCGGCAGCGCTCGGCGCGCGTGGGGCCGCAGTGGCCGGGCGCGCTGCCACGGGCACCTTGGGCTTGTATTTCTCCGGGAACAGAATCGGATCCCACTCGGGGTGTGCCGCCAGGTTGGCGACCAGCGCCGCGCGAAACGCCGGCTCGCGGGCCTTGCCGCGCCAGCGCTGCATCAACGGCCGGCGCACGGCCGGCTCGGCCTGTAGCCACGCAGCCACGTCGGCATAGGCGAAGTCAGGTGCGTCCCTGGGCTGCACCTGGCTGTCGCGAAAACGATCCAGGCGCAGCGGCAGCGAGTCGCGAAATGCGCGCGGCATTTCGCTGACGAAGGCCGGCGCCACCGCACCCGTGACCACACCGCGCGCCGGCGGCTTGCGCTGATAGAACTCACCCGCCTTGACGCTTACCGCCAACGGCGGATTGCGCCCGCCGGGCTGGCGCTCGGCCACGCGCAGGTCACCGGCCTCGACGAACAGCTCAACCTGGGTCGGTGTGCTGCGCAACACCAGCGCCGTCGGCGTCGACGGAATCTCGAACGCCGCCGCCCGCAGGTCGAACCCCGGCGCTGCGGCGGGGTCGCGCTTGACAGCGTTGAGCTTGACCCAGCCGGTGACGATGTGGAACCAGCGCTCGGGCTTCTGCCGCCCGGCGCTGGCATTGAGCATCACGCGCGTGGCCGGCCCGAGCTGGGCGACCGAGTGGTCGGTGAGTTCGAGTTGCACAAACGTGCCGGCTGCCGTTTCGACGATGTCACCGGCGGCCAGGCGCAGGCCTTCGGCAGCATGCAAGCGCCCGCTGGCGCGGTAGATCAGCGCCGGGCCCTCGAGAATCGTGATCGCGCCCAAACCGTCGGCGCCGACGGCGATGCAGGGCGCGGCAATCGCAGCCGCCAGGATCAATGCACGCATGATGTCTTCACAGTCCTCACAACCGGGCCCACCCACTGGGCGAATCTATACCTCGCGCCGGCAGACTGCGCAACAGAGTCCTTCCCGCTTCATAGGGGGATGCCCGCCAGACGAGGGGTGCGTGCCGGGGCGCGCTCACTGCCAGCGCCAAGGACGCGGCAGTAAGATCGATCGGCGGCTCCTTGAGTAGCCAAAGTGCCGGGAGCGGTTCAAATGATCGCGATTCGTCTGGTGTCCTACGCGGGGGAGGCCCCTGCCACTGCGCTGGAGGCGACATTCGGCGCCGCCGGGGGCGACATCGGGCGCGGTGCCGACTGCACGCTCGTCCTGCCCGACCCCGAACGCCGCATTTCGCGCAAGCACCTCCAAGTCGCCAGCCGCAGCGGCAGCTATTTCCTGCGCCTGATCAGCACCAACCTGCTGGTCGAACTCGATGGCGTGCCACTGGCACCGGGTGTCGAGTGCGCGCTCGCACCCGGTGCACAGATCCGCATCGGCCCCTTTCTGCTGCGCGCCGAGGGCCACGCAGCGCTGGCCGCGCCATCCCCGGCGCCAGCGCCCGCGCCCGCGCCAGCGCCCGCGCAGACCCTGGCCTTGTTCGAGCGCGCCGGGCCGGCGAGCCGGCCGAACGTGTTCCGCGACCTGTTGCACGCCAGCCCGGCCCAGGCGCGGCCCCATGCCCGCGCCGACGACGCCGAGCGCCCCGGCCCGGTGGAGATCGACCTGCTGGTCGGCGACCCGACCGGCTCAGATGGCGGCGCCGAGCCGCCCGCGACCCCAGCGCCACAACCGCCTGCGGCCGTGGCCGACGACGATCTGATCGCGGCTTTGTACACCGGGCTGGGCCTGCCCACGCCCGAGCTGGCCGGCCGCTCGGCGGCGCAAGTCGAACTGATCGGTGCCCTGCTGCGCCAATGCGTGATCGGCACCGTCGAACTGCTGGCTGCGCGCAGCATTGCCAGGCGCGAGCTGGGCGCAAGCCCGACGCTGATCCAGACGCGGCAGAACAACCCGCTCAAGTTCTCAGCCGAGCCCCAGGCGGCGCTGGCGCAGTTGCTGACGCCGACGCGACGCGGCTTCGTCCCGCCGGTGACCGCCGTGCGCGAAGCCTTCGACGATTTGCGTGCACATGAGGTGGCCGTGCTGGCCGGCATGCGTGCGGCCTTGGCATCGGTGCTCGACCGCCTGAGTCCGGCAACGCTGGAGCTGGGCCTGGCCGACAAGGGCCTGTGGGACAACCTGCTGCCCGTGAATCACAAGGCCCGGATGTGGGAGCGCTACAGTGAGCAGCACGCCGATCTCGCCCACGAGATTGAGGACAACGTCGACGCGCACTTCGCCGGCGCATTCATCGAGGCCTATGAGGCGCAACTGGGTCGACTCCAGCGCGAGTGAGCAGCGCGCCAGGCGAGTTCGCGCGACGTTAGCCCAAGGCCTCCCAGCGCTCCATCGCCGCCAACAATTCTTCGTCGATCTGGGCGTAGCGAGCGTGCAGGTCGGTCGCGCGCTGCGGGTCTTTGGCGTACAGCGACGGGTCGGCAATGGCTTCGGCGATCGCCTTCTGCTCGGCTTCGAGCGCGGCGATGCGTGCCGGCAGCGCGTCGAATTCGCGCTGCTCCTTGTAGCTGCGCTTGGCGCGTGGTGCGGCCGGCGCCACGGGCGGCGGCGCGGGTGCGGCCACCGGAGCGGCCACGGCAACGCGGCTCCTCGCGCGCAGCTGCTGCCAGTCGGTGATGCCGCCCTCGTATTCGCGCCAGAGGCCCTGCCTGCCGCCGAAGCTGGCGTCGCCTTCCCAGGCCACCGTGCTGGTCACCACCGCATCGACGAAGCGGCGGTCGTGGCTGACGATGAAGGCCGTGCCGCCGTAGCCGAGCAGCAGTTCTTCGAGCAATTCGAGGGTGTCGATGTCGAGGTCATTGGTCGGCTCGTCGAGCACGATCACGTTGGCCGGCAGCGCGAACAGGCGCGCCAGCAAGAGGCGGTTGCGCTCGCCGCCCGACAGCGTGCGCACGGGAGAGTTCGCGCGCTCGGGCGAGAACAGAAAATCGTTCAGGTAGCTCATCACGTGTTTGCGCTGGCCGCCGAACTCGACCCACTCGCTGCCCGGGCTGATGGTGTCGGCCAGCGTGGCATCGAGGTCGAGCGCGTCGCGCATCTGGTCGAAGTAGGCGACCTG
>JANOKY010000361.1:0-1661 GCA_031419635.1 Burkholderiales bacterium
GGGCAACAAGATGATCGAGGTTCCCGGCAGCGAGCAAGTGCTGAAGGCCGACCTGGTGCTGCTGGCAATGGGCTTCACCAGCCCGGTGGCCTCGGTGCTCGAGGCTTTCGGTGTCGAGCGCGACACTCGAGGCAATGCCAAGGCCGGCACCGAGTCTGCTGCTGCCTACCGCACCAATGTCGACAGGGTCTACGCTGCCGGTGACATGCGCCGCGGCCAGAGCCTGGTGGTCTGGGCCATCCGCGAAGGCCGCCAGGCCGCGCGGGCGGTCGATGAGGCCTTGATGGGCGCCAGCGACCTGCCGCGATAGACCGGGACCGGGCAAGCCGCAGGCATTTCCAAGCGAACGCCGCGGATCCGGCTCTGCCGGTCCACTGGCGTTGCCCCCTGGAGGGGGAGCGGCGAAGCCGCTTCGGGGGTGGGCCCATCTCAGGGGAATCCCGCATGTTTTTGGCATGCGTGAGAGAATCGCCCGCACAAAAACACCTCGCGCCCGGGCCCCTCTCGCCCGCCTCGCCGCTTGAACTCCGACACCCTGATCGAGATCGACCATGTCACCTTCGGCTATGACCCCAGCCGAACGATCCTCGACGACATCAGCCTCTCGTTTGCGCGCGGCAAGGTCACGGCCATCCTCGGCGGCTCGGGCTGTGGCAAGACCACGCTGTTGCGCTTGATCGGCGGCATGGTCGCGGTCAACCGCGGCAAGGTCATGTTCGACGGCGAACTGATCAACGCCCGCGACCGCGCTAAGTTGCTTGTGCAGCGTCGGCGCATGGGCATGCTGTTCCAGTTCGGTGCGCTGTTCACCGATCTCACGGTGTTCGACAACGTCGCCTTCCCGCTGCGCGAGCATTCGGGCCTGTCGGAATCGATGATCCACGACATCGTGCTGATGAAGCTGCAGGCTGTGGGCCTGCGCGGCGCGGCCGACCTGCGCATCGCCGAAGTCTCGGGCGGCATGTCGCGGCGCATCGCACTGGCGCGCGCCATCGCGCTCGACCCCGAACTGATCATGTACGACGAGCCCTTCGCCGGCCTGGACCTGATCTCGATGGGCGTGGCCGCCAACCTGATCCGCACCCTCGGCGACGCCACCGGCGCGACCTCGCTGGTGGTCTCGCACGATGTGTCCGAGTGCATGGCCATCAGCGACCATGTGATCCTGCTGGCCAACGGCGGGCGCATCGTCGCGCAAGGCACGCCCGCCGAGCTGATGGCCTCCACCGACCCCGAGACACGCCAGTTCGTTCGTGGCGAACCCGACGGCCCGGTCAAGTTCCACTACCCCGCGCGGCCGCTGGCCGACGACTTCGGTGTCGACGAGATCGAGGTCGCCGCATGATCACCCCCGACGCCGCCGTTGCCGCCGTCGGCGCGCGCACGCTGCGGGTGCTGCGCTCGTTCGGCCGCGCCGCGCTGTTCTTCGCCGACCTGGTGCTGCACATCCCCGGCGCCCTGCGCCGCTTCGGTTTGGTGGTGCGGCAGATCCATGCCATCGGCAACCGGTCGCTGCTGATCATCCTGGCTTCTGGCCTGGCGGTCGGCTTCGTGCTGGCGCTGCAGATGTACTACTCCCTGGTCACCTTCGGCGCGACCGAGTCGCTGGGCCTGATCGTCAACCTGTCGCTGGTGCGAGAGCTGGGGCCGGTGGTCACGGC
>JANOKY010000362.1:0-2236 GCA_031419635.1 Burkholderiales bacterium
GCGGTCGAGCGCCGTCGGTGCGTCTTCCGTGGGCGAATGCGGCACCGCCGACGGTGCCACCGCCTGCCAGGCGCCGGGCTCGCCTGCGCGAATCTGCTGCCCGCCCACCCAAGGCGCGCGGGTCGAGGCCTTGCGCCCGGCATGCGCCAGTTGCATGCCGATCCTGATCGGCGAATGCGCCCGCAGCGCCGCCAGCACATGCGCCAGGCCAACCTCGTTGGCGTCGCTGTACAGGCCCAGATCCCCTGCGGTGATGCGCCCCTCGGCCGACACCGCGGTGGCCTCGATGATCAGCAAGCCTGCGCCCGACAGCGCAAGCTGACCGAGGTGCATCAGGTGCCAGTCACCCGGCGTGCCGTCGACGGCCGAGTACTGGCACATCGGCGCGATGACGATGCGGTTGTCCAGGCGCAAGTTGCCGATCTGTAGCGGTTCGAACAGTTGGCTCATGCGGACACTGTAGCCTGCGCATGCGCAAGGCCCGATCAGAATGGGTAATGCCGCGGCGCCGTCTGCACGGTGATCCAGCGCAGGTCGGTGAACTCAGCGATGCCGGCCTTGCCGCCGAAGCGGCCCATGCCGCTGCCCTTGACGCCGCCGAAGGGCATCTGCGCCTCGTCGTGCACGGTGGGCCCGTTGACGTGGCAGATGCCCGATTCGATGCGCCGCGCGACGTTGAGGGCGCGCGCGATGTCGCGGCCGAACACCGCCGCCGCCAAGCCGTAGTCGTTGTCGTTGGCGCAGGCCACCGCGGCATCGACGCCGTCCACGCGCACGATGCACTTCAGCGGGCCGAAGGTCTCTTCAAAGTAGATGCGCATGGTGCGCGTCACATAGTCGAGCACGGTGGCCGGCATCAGGGTGCTTTCGGCCCGGTTGCCGCAGACGAGTTTGGCGCCCTTGGCCAGGGCATCGTCGAGCAAGGCATTGCAGTGCACCACCGTGCCGATGTCGACCACCGAACCGAGCACCACCGGCTCGGACCGGCGCGGGTCGCCCAGCGGCAGCGCCTTGGCCTTCTTCACGAAACGGGCGACGAAGTCGTCGGCGACTTTGCTGTCGACGATGATGCGTTCGGTGGACATGCAGATCTGGCCCGAATTGGCAAAGGCGCCGAAGGCCGCGGCGTTGACCGCATCGTCGAGGTCGGCGTCGTCGAGCACCAGCAGCGGCGCCTTGCCGCCGAGTTCGAGCAGCACCGGCTTCAAATGCTTGGCGCAGGCCAGCGCGATGATCTTGCCCACACGGGTGGAGCCGGTGAAGTTGACGCGCCGCACTGCCGGGTGCGCCACCATCGCCTCGACCACCCGGCCGGCATCGACCGGCGCGTTGGTGAGGTAGTTGACGACACCCGACGGAAAGCCCGCTTCCTGGAACGCCAGGGCGGTCAACTGGTGCGTGCGCGGGCAGTTCTCGCTGCCCTTCAGGATCACCGTGTTGGCGCAGGCCAGCGGCGTGGCGATGGCGCGCACGCCCAGGATGATGGGCGCGTTCCACGGCGCGATGCCCAGCACGACGCCCGCGGGCTGCCGCACGCCCATCGCCAGCGAGCCGGGGACGTCGGAGGGGATCACCTCGCCGGTGATCTGTGTCGTGAGCGACGCCGCCTCGCGGATCATGCCGGCCGCCAGCATCTCGTTGAAGCCGGCCCACATGCCGGTGGCGCCGGTTTCGGCGGCCACCGCTTCGACGAACTGCGGCAGCTTGGCTTCCAGCTTCTCGGCCGCCTTCAGCAGCAGGTTGCGGCGCTCACCGGGCCCGGTCTCGCTCCAGGTGCGGAACGCTTCGGCAGCAGCCTCCGCCGCCATCAATGCGTCGGCGGGGGACGCGGCCGGCGCGCGGGTGGCGACGGTGCCATCCAGCGGATTGCGGCGCTCGAAGAAAGCGCCCTTCTCCGCGGTGACTTTCAGGCCGTTGATCAACATGGACAGGTCGGACATGGGGTACTCCTTGGGAACTTCAAACGGACCGCTGCACGGCGCGCGCGGCGGTGGTGGTGTCGCTGGCTTGCGCACCGAGGTAGGCTTCGCGCACGATGGTGGACCGCGCCAGCAGCTTCGCCGGCCCGCTGGCCACGAGCATGCCGCGCTCCATCACGTAGCCGCGGTCGGACACGGCCAGTGCCTTCTTCACGTTCTGCTCCACCATCAGCACGGTGGTGCCGGAGTCGGCGATGCGCCGCGCGATGGCGAGCAGCTCATCGACCATGCGCGGCGCCAACCCGAGCGAAGGTTCG
>JANOKY010000363.1:0-2163 GCA_031419635.1 Burkholderiales bacterium
GCTTGCGCACATCGGCCAGCGCCGCCGGGCCATGCAACTGGCGCAGGGCGATCGACAGCACCTGCGGCTCGCGGCTGGTGCGCACCAGGCGGTCGAGCACGCTGTCGATGTTGGGCACTTCGGCAAAGCGCAACAAGGGCAACAGCCGCAGCCGTTCATACAGGCTGCCATCGACCAGCCGCTGCACGAAGCTCGCACCGATGGCCTCGTGCGGCGATTCACGCAGCAGCGTGCCCACGCGCGGCGCCGGCCAGTCGCTGTGCGCCAGGTAGCGCTCGAGCACCTGCGGCGCCGCCGCTTGGGCGTCGATGCGCAGCAACGCACGGGCCGCCGCCAGGCTGGCCGGCGTGTGCAGCTCCTGCATGCCCTTGTCCAGCCGCTGCCAGTCGCCGGCATGGGCGAAATGGCCGAGCGTGGCGTGGCCCAGCACGCGAAGCGCCAGGTGGCGGCTGGTTTCGAGCCGGCGCGCCAATGCGTACAGCCCGAGCTGCTCGCCCACTATGTTGAGGCGGTCGTGCGACTCGCCGCGCAGGCTCTCCTGCATCTGGTTCCACAGCAGCAGCAGCGGCACACGCTCCGCGGCCAGGAGTTGCGGCGCTTGCGCAGCTTCACCAGCCGCGGCGCGCACCAGCACCGGCCGCCACGTGAGCAAGGCCGCCTGGTGCCGGCGCGCCAGGCGCAGCGCCCGCACGCGCATCAGGATCACCAGCCCGGCCATCGCGAACGTGAGGGCGATGGCGGTTGCGCCCACACCCGCGGCCAGGCGCAGGGCCGGGTCAGAAATCGTGTCGAACACCGAGGCGCACCCCGCTGCGGAGGTAGGGCGCGCCCGCCACCGCGCCGCTGCGCCGCTGCACGTCGTCATGGCGCACGCGGCTGGCCTCGCCAGTCAGCGCCCAGGCCGGGGCCAGCGGCCACACGCCGGTAACGGCCAGCGTGCTGACGCGCTGGTCGATCGCGTCGGCCGGCGCCAGTGCGGTCGCCGGCAGGCCTTCGAGCTCGCGGCCGCGGGCCAGGATCACGCTGGCACGGCCACGCTCGCCGTCGAAATAATGGTCGAGCTGCAGGCGCAGGTTGCCGGCGCTGCCGCCGCCGTCGAGCCGGGTTTGGCCGAGCGCTGCGGCCAGCCGCCAGGCGCCGACATAGCGCTCGACACCAACACCCACCTGGCTGTTGCCGGCATCGCTGTACAGGCGCCGGGCGAACAGCGCGCTGGCCACCCAGCCGGCGTCGAAGGCGCGGGCCAGCTCGATGCGGGCGCCGCCTCGCGCCAGCACATGGTGGCTCGGGCTCAACGTGGCGGCCACGGTGGCGCTCCATTGGCTGTCCAGTGGCAGGCCGACGAGGGCGCCGAGTTCCTCGTCGGCCAGCCCCGAGCGGCGGGTGCGGCGCAGGCTCAACTCGCCGAGCCGGCGTGGTGCCCATTGACGGCGCAGGCTGAGGTCGAGCTGGCTCCAACCGGGCGCGCCGCTGGAAAGGTGATCGGCACCGACGCCAGCCTCGACCTGCCACGGCGCGGAATCGCTTTGTGCTCGAACCGCCACGCAGGCCAGCAGCAGCGACGCGAGCACCGCGGCGCCGCGCAGGGCGCGCGCCTTCACCGTGCGGCTCCGGTCACCAGCAGCCGGCGCACACGGGCCATCAACTCCTGCGGCTGGAATGGCTTGAGCACGTAGTCGCTGGCGCCGGCTTCGAGCGCGCGAACGATGTCGCGCTCGAGCGACTTGGCGGTCAGCATGATCACGGGCACGGCCCTCCAGTTGTCCAAGGCGCGCATGTCGGCCAACAGCGTCAGGCCATCGCGGTAGGGCAGCATCGCATCGAGCAGCACCAGTGCCGGCGCCGGCGCGGTCAGGATGTGGTGGTGCGCTGCGCTGCCGTCGGCCAACAACTCGACTTCGTGGCCGTCGCGCTCGACCATGAAGCGCAGCAACTCGGCAATACTTTCGTCGTCTTCGATGATCAGGATGGAGGCCATGGCTACGCTGCGCTGCGGCCGCGATGATAAAGCAGGGCACCTACAATCGTCTCCCGATCCCACCCCACGGGACAAGCCCTGGCCATGCCGCGCAAGCTCTTCGTCACCACCGCCCTGCCCTACGCCAACGCGCCGTTCCACATCGGCCACATGATGGAGTACATCCAGGCCGATGTCTGGGTGCG
>JANOKY010000364.1:0-4045 GCA_031419635.1 Burkholderiales bacterium
GGCTTCGAACAACTGCGCGACGATGATGCGGGCCGCACCTTCGAGCATGCGGCTGCCCACCATCGCCACCTTGCCTCCGACCTGGGCCCGGTAGTCGTAGTGCAACTTCGTGCCGGTGGCCGTGGCTTCGAGCCGGACCGTGCCGTCGCCGGCACCGATGCCCAACGACGAGCGGCCGCTGCCGGCCAGTCGCAGGCTGCGCGGCGCGTCGATTTCAGACAGCTCGATGTTGGCTTCGTAGCGCGCCTTCACGAGCCCGACACCGACCGTCACGTCGGCGCGGTAGCGGTTGGGTCCAGTCGATTCGAGCGCGTGGCAGCCCGGGATCACGCGCGCCAATGCATTGGGGTCGAGCAGCACCGCAAACACCTGCTGCGGCGTGGCGGCGATGTCGACGCTGCCCTGGGCTTGCAGCGCCAGACCCTCGCCGGCCGGCAGTGCGCGCTGCGGGGCCGCCTGCGCCACGCCCGCCACGCGCGGCTGCGGATCCGGCGCGTCGAGCAACGCCAGCACGCGCGAAGGGGTCAGCGGCAGCCGCACATCGGCCAGGTCGCGCAGCGGGCGCAGCGCGTCGGCAAAGGCGTTGGCAATCGTCACCGGCGTGCTCATGTTGTTGCCCTCGCCCAGGCCCTTGGCCCCGAGCGGGGTGAACGGCGACGGCGTTTGCAGGTGCACGATCAGCGGGTCGGGCGACTCGCAGGCGGTGGGCATCAGGTAGTCGGCCAGCGTGCCCGACTGGAAGCTGCCATCAGAGCCGTAGCGAAACTCTTCGAGCAGCGCAGCGCCCAGCCCCTGGTTGAACGCACCCCGAATCTGGCCATCGGCGAGCGCAGGGTTGAGCAGCTTGCCGGCGTCGTGCGCGGTGATGTAGCGATCCACCCGCACAGCGCCGGTATCGGGATCGATTTCCAGGCCGCAGATGTCGAACACGAAGCCATAGGCCGCCGAGGTGTTGACGCGATCCTGAGCATCCGGTGCCGACAGCGTCGGCGCGGTCCAGAAAGCGGTCTCGCGCAGGCCGGGCTCGACGCCGTCGGGCAGCAGCGCCGGCGCCCAGTGCGGGCTGGCCGCGAGGCGCGTGAAGGGTTGGCGTCGGTCCGGCTGGGTGGCGTCGAAGATCTGGCCTTGCGCGAACCTCACCTGCTCCGGCGCGCAAGCGAACTGCGCCGCTGCGATGCGCGCCAGCTTGTCGCGCAGCTTCATCGCGGCCAGGTGCACCGTACCCGCCACCGCGCCGGCGAAGCGGCTGCTGTAGTTGCCGGCGGCCGTCGACCAGGCGTCCTTCGCGGTGTCGAACTCGACGTTGACGACGATCTGCGAGGGCTCCAGGCCGAAGGCATCGGCCACCACCTGCGCGCACACCGTCATGTGGCCCTGGCCGGCGGGCGCCGACGCGATCGTCACGTTGATGCCGCCGAGCAGGTCGATGGCCACTGTGGCGCTGGCGATCGCGCCGTTCTTCGGCCCGGCTTTGGCGCGCTGCTCGTGGGTCAGCACGGTGCTGATGTAGCCCATGTTCGAGACCGAGGGCTCGACGATCGCGGCGCAGCCGATGCCGTAGAGCTTGCCGGCCGCGCGCGCCGCGGCCTGGCGTTCACGCAGGCCCTCGCGCTGCATTGCTTCCAGCGCGAGTTCGGTCAGCCGCGCGTAGTCGCCCGAGTCCAGCACCGCGCCAGCCGCCGCCGTGAAGGGGAACTGCTCGCGCCGAACGTAGTTGAGCTGGCGCAGTTGCACCGAGTCGATCTCGAGCTCGACCGCGATGCGGTCCATCAGCCGCTCCAGCGCGAAGTACACCTGGGGGCCGCCGAAGCCGCGCACCAGGCCGGTGGGCGTCTTGTTGGTCAGGACGACCCGGTTGCGCACCGCCAGGTGGGTGATGTCGTAAGCACCGGTCAGGCAACCGTGCATGCGGTAGAAGGTAGCCGGCTCGGGCGCGCGCAGGTAGCCGCCGACGTCTTCGACCTGGTCCCAGCGCAGTGCGCGAATCCGGCCGTCGGCATCGACTGCGGCTTCGATGCGGGTGCTGCGCGCCGTGGCCGATGTCGCGGCGCTCAGGTGTTCGAGCCGGTCTTCGACCCACTTGACCGGCGCGCCAGCCTTGCGCGAGGCCAGGCTCATCAGCACGACGTACGGAAACACCGCCTGCTTGACGCCGAAGCTGCCGCCCGAGTCGCGCGGAATGCGATGACGCAGCTTGTTGCCCGGCACCTTCAAGGCCATCGCCATCACCGCGTGCAGCGAGAACGGGCCCATGAAATTGGACGTGACGTCGTAGCCCTCGTCGCCGGCCAGGTGCTCGGCGATGACCACGCCGCATTCGATCGGCGTGCAGGTGTTGCGCGGGTAGTGGACCGTGGCGCTGACATGCCGCGGCGCCGCGTCGAACGCCGCTTCGGGATCGCCGTAGCGGAACTGGCGGTCGGAGACCACGTTGCTGCCCACGGCCTCGTGCAGCGGCACACTGTCGGCCGAAAGCGCCTGTTCGATGCTGACCAGCGCCGGCAGGGCTTCGTAGTCCACACGGATGCAATCGAGCGCGTCTTCAGCCAGGTAGCGGTCTTCGGCGATCACCACCGCCACTGGCTCGCCGACGTAGCGAACACGGTCCACGGCGAGCGCCCAGTGTTGCATCGGCTGTTTGACTCCGACGACGAAAGGCTGCGACCAGCGTTGCACGTCCTCGCGGGTCAGCACCGCCCGCACCCCCGGCAGCGCCAGCGCTGCAGATGCATCGACCGCCACCAGCCGGGCATGCGCATGCGGCGAACGCAGCACCGCCGCATGCAAGGTGCCGGGCTTGACGCCGAGGTCGTCGGCGTAGCTGCCGCGGCCCGTCAGCAGGGCCGCGTCTTCCAGCCGTTCAATGGCCTGGCCTACGTGGGCGCCGCCCAGCTTGGCGGCGAGTTGCGGCTCGCTGTGCACTGTGTCTCCCGTCTGTCGTTTCCGAGGTGATGGGGCACAGTCTCGGCAGTTGGGCGGCGCCGCGTTAACAAGCTTGTCCGGCAATAAACCGGCGAGTCCGTCAAAGGACCAATTCGTCTGATGACATGCATGCTGCAACGCAGCACCAGCACCCGCAGCAGCCCAGACCTGGGCTCAGATCTCGGGCTCGGCCTTGCCGAGCAATGGCGGCTCGAACAGGTTCACCGCGCGCCGGTAATCTCTGGGCGTGACGCCCTGGTGTTCGCGGAAGAAGCGAGCGAAGTGGCTCGGCGCGCTGAAGCCCAGGTCGTGTGCGACGTCGCCCAGCGATTCGCGGCTGTTGGAGAGGCGCGCGACCGCCCTCTCGAAGCGCAGCACGTTGGCGTAGATCAGCGGCGTCAGGTGCGTATCGCGCTGGAACAGCGTGAAAAAATGGGCCCGCGACAGCCCCACCTGGGCGGCGATGTTGTCCACGTCCAGCGCATGCGCGGTGTCCTGCTTCATCAGCGCGATGGCTTGGCGGATGCGCGGGTCCAGCGCCACCGGCGGCTTGGTGCGCAGCAGGCTCACCAGGTCACGCCACCCCGCGTAGCTGTCGATCACCGAAATGATCAGGTTGAACAAAAGCTCCTCGAGCCGCTTGGGCGAGACCTCGTCGGCCCACCACAGCTCGAGCACGAATTCTTCGGTGATCTTGCGGGTGGCCGAGGTGGTCTGCACGCAGACTTGCGGAAAAAACCGCGGGTGGCCCGACAAGGCTAGAGAACGCTGGAATTCCGCCAGCCACGGCGGCTCGATGTACAGCGCGAGCACCAGGGTGTGGGTTCCCGGCGGCAGGTCATGCTCGTAGGCATGGTGTTCCCAGGCATTGACGAGCACGGCGCTGTCGTCGGTGAGCGGCGCGCGTTGGCCGTGCACGTTGAACGAACTGTCTGCCCCGCCGGCCTTGATGAGGATGTGGCACTGCGGGTGCGCATGACCCACCAACGGCGCGTCCATGTCGAGCAGCGCGACGCGGCCGAAGCGGCCTTGGAAAATCTTGACGGCGGAAGACAAGGTCGTGAACGATCGATTCAGCGCAAGCCGGCGTTGAGTTTTTGCAGCGTTGCGGCGCCCGGGCACA
>JANOKY010000365.1:0-7049 GCA_031419635.1 Burkholderiales bacterium
GGAGAACAAGGCCCTGGCCTGG
Organism: Burkholderiales bacterium; assembly: GCA_031419635.1. GTDB lineage: Bacteria > Pseudomonadota > Gammaproteobacteria > Burkholderiales > Burkholderiaceae_C > CADEEN01. Next base: position 23 of record JANOKY010000365.1, read on the forward strand.
GAATTGATCCAACTGCTCACGCTCGACCCCGCGATGCAGTTCGCGGCCTTCAAGTCGCAGGACGCCTTCCCCGCGCTGCTGGCCACGCACGACGATCCGTTCTTCGAGCAACCGCTGCCCTTCCTCGGCGGCCAGCCGGCGCGCGCACTGTGGCGCGACGCGGCGCGCCGCATCACCGCCACGCAGGTGCACAAGCAGAACAACTTCGCCGACGAAGTGATCGGCACCGAACTCGACAACGTGCTCGACCACGGCAAGGACATCGGCCGCGCGCTCGCCGACGCGCACCGTCTGCTCGAGCGCCGCGCCCACCGCTGACGGCCATGCGCGTGCCACTCGCCTTCAGACTCTCGCCACGCTGGGCGCCCTACGTCCTCATCAGCCCCTTCCTCGTGCTGTTCGCGGTCTTCGGCATCTTCCCACTCGGCTTTTCGCTCTACCTCGCCTTTCAGTCCTGGGAGCCGACGAGCGGCCTCGGCGCGATGGAGTACGTGGGCCTGGCCAACTTCGCCTTCGCGCTCGAAGACGAGTGGTTCTGGAAGTCGCTGAAGAACACGCTCTGGCTCGGGCTGGCCGCGGGCGTGCCGCAGCACCTGGTGGCGATCCCGCTGGCGGTGTTCATACACAGCTCGTTCAAGCGCCTGCGCGACGGCGTCATCGGCGCCTACTTCCTGCCGTACATCACCTCCACGGTGGCCATCGCCATCATGTTCAGCGCGCTCTTCTCCACCGACTTCGGCCTCATCAATGCCGGCCTGCACGCCCTGTTCGGCGGCGAGAACATCGACTGGCTGGGCAAGCCCGAGCACATCAAGCCGGCCATCGCCTTCATCGTTTTCTGGCGCTACATCGGCTTCAACGTCGTGCTCTATCTCGCCGCCTTGCAGACGATCCCGAAGGACTTGTACGAGGCCGCGACGATGGACGGCGCCGGGCGCTGGCAGCAGTTCTGGTGCATCACGCTGCCGAGCTTGAAGCCGATGATCTATTTCGGCGTCACGCTCAGCGTGATCGGCGGGCTGCAACTGTTCGAGGAGCCCTTCATCCTCACCGGCGGCAAGGGCGGCGCCGACCAGGCGGCGATGACCTCGGCGGTGTACCTCTACCGCATGGCCTTCGACTTCAACGACTTCGGCGGCGCCAGCGCGATGTCGTGGCTGCTGTTCGTCGTCGTCGCGGTGTTGACCTGGCTCACCAATCGTGCCTTCCGCTCGAGAAGGGGCGCCGCATGACGACCGATCGCCTGGCGCCCTGGGCCGCGCACGCCGTCGTTGCCGTCGGCGCGCTGGTGATGCTGGCGCCGTTCTACTTCATGTTCGTGTTCGCAACGCAATCGCGCACCGAGATCTTCAACCTGCCGCCGCCGCTGTGGTTCGGCGACGACCTGTTGGCCAACCTGAAGATCCTCACCGAACGCCTGCCGTTCTGGCGCAACCTGGGCTGGAGCCTGTACGTCGCGCTGGCCTCGACCGCGCTGACGCTGCTGTTCTGCTCGATGGCGGGCTACGCCTTTGCCCTCTTCGAGTTTCGCTTCAAGAACGCGTTGTTCACGCTGGTGATGGCCACGATGCTGCTGCCCAGCTTCATGAGCATGATCCCGACCTTCCTGATCATGGACGCACTGGGCTGGATCGACCAGCACCGGGCCCTGTACATCCCCGGCGCGGCGAGCGCCTTCGGCATCTTCCTGATGCGCCAGTTCGCTTCCACCGCTGTGCCCAGGGAGTTGATCGAAGCCGCGCGCATGGACGGCTGCGGCGAACTCGGCATCTACTGGCACATCGTGCTGCCGCTGTTGAAGCCCGCGCTCGGCACGCTGGGCCTGATCACCTTCATCGCCTCGTGGAACAACTTCATCGGGCCGCTGATCGTGATGCGCAGCGCCGACAACTACACCCTGCCGCTGGCGCTGCGCAGCCTGCAAAGCCCCGTCAACACCGAGTGGGGCGCGCTGATGACCGGCTCGGCCATCGCCACGATCCCGCTGCTTGTCCTGTTCGCGATCTCGTCGCGCCAATTGATCGCCGGCCTGACCGCCGGCGCCGTGAAGTAAATCCATACCACACCCATGACCTCCGCCACCGACCTCCACCAACAGTTTCCGCCGGGCTTCGTCTGGGGCGTCGCCACCAGTTCGTTCCAGATCGAAGGCGCCGCGCAGGAAGACGGCAAGGGCGAATCGATCTGGGACCGCTTCTGCCGCGTGCCCGGCGCCATCGCCGACGCCAGCAACGGCGATGTGGCCTGCGACCATTACCACCGCCTGGACAGTGACCTCGACCTGATCGCCTCGCTCGGCGTCGATGCCTACCGCTTCTCGGTCTCATGGCCGCGTGTGCTGCCCGATGGCGCCGGGGCCCTGAATGCGCGCGGGCTGGCCTTCTACGAACGCCTGGTCGACGGCCTGCTGCTGCGCGGCGTGCGGCCCTACCTGACGCTGAACCACTGGGATCTGCCGCAGGCGCTGCAGGAGCGCGGCGGCTGGGCCGCGCGCGACACCGTGCACCGCTTCGTCGAGTACGCGCTCGGCGTGCAGCGGCGGCTGGGGGACCGGGTGGCGGCGATCACGACGCACAACGAACCTTGGGTGATCGCCGTGCTCGGGCACGAGAAGGGCAACTTCGCGCCCGGGCTGAAGAGCCGCAAGACGGCCAACCAGGTCGCGCACCATCTGCTGCTCAGCCATGGCCTGGCGCTGCAGGCGCTGCACGCCGAAGCGGCAACGGCCAAGTTGGGCATCGTGCTCAACCTGGCCCACACCGAGCCGGCCACCGACTCGGCCGCCGACCGTGAGTGCGCGCGCATGGACGACCTGCGCGGCCGCTGCTGGTACACCGACCCGCTGTTCAAGGGACGCTACCCGCAAGAGGTGCTGGACGAACTCGGCGCCGATGCGCCGCTTATCGAGGCCGGCGACATGGCGGCCATCGCCACGCCGATGGATTACCTCGGCGTCAACTACTACTCGCGCAATGTATCGAGCGCCGGCAAGCCCTTCGACAAGGCGACCGGCGGCCTGGCGCTGACCGAGATGGATTGGGAGATCTACCCACGCGGCCTGACCGAGTTGCTGCTCACGCTGCACCGCGACTACACGCTGCCGCCGGTCTATATCACCGAAAACGGCGGCGCCTTCAAGGACCCGATGATCGACGGCCGCGTGCACGACGCCGACCGCACCGAGTACTTGCAGACCCACATCGCCGCCATGGCCGATGCGATGAAGCAGGGCGTGCCGATGGCCGGCTACATGGTCTGGAGCCTGATGGACAACTTCGAGTGGTCCAGCGGCTACGCCAAGCGCTTCGGCATCGTGCATGTCGATTACGCCACCCAGCAGCGCACCTTGAAGGACAGCGCGCTCTGGTACCGCGAGTTTCTTCGCCAGTGCCACGCAGCGCGTGGCGCACAGCAGGAAGGCTGAGATGGGCCAGGTCAGCCTGAAGGGCATCCGCAAGAGCTACGGCGCGGTCGAAGTCATCGCCGGCATCGACCTCGAGGTGCGGGACGGCGAGTTCCTGGTTTTCGTCGGCCCCTCGGGCTGCGGCAAATCGACGATGCTGCGAATGATCGCGGGGCTGGAAGACATCACGGCGGGCGAGCTGCTGATCGACGGCCGGCGCGCCAACGAGGTGCGGCCGGCCGAGCGCGGCGCGGCGATGGTGTTCCAGAGCTACGCCCTGTACCCGCACATGACGGTGGCAGAGAACATGGGCTTCGCGCTGCGCATGGCCGGCGTGGCGCGCGCCGAGCGCGACGCGCAGGTGCAACGCGCGGCCGAGGTGCTGCGCATCACCGAACTGCTCGGCCGCTTGCCGAAGGAGCTGTCCGGCGGCCAGCGCCAGCGCGTGGCGATCGGCCGCGCCATCGTGCGCAAGCCCAAGGTTTTTTTGTTTGACGAGCCGCTGTCGAATCTCGATGCCGAGCTGCGCGTGAACATGCGCATCGAGCTGTCGCGCCTGCACCAGGAGCTGGGCACGACGATGATCTACGTCACCCACGACCAGGTCGAGGCCATGACCATGGGCGACCGCATCGCCGTGTTCAACCAGGGCCGTGTCGAGCAGTTGGGCGCGCCGCTCGATCTCTACCACTGCCCGGCCAACGAGTTCGTCGCTGGCTTCCTGGGCGCGCCGCGCATCAACCTGATCGAGCGGCCCGGCGGAGGCGCCTCGGCGGCGCACCGCGCGCTGTGGGATCAATGGGTGCACGCGTCGAACAGCGGCGCACATCGGGCCGGCGTGCGCGCCGAGCATCTGCAGGTTACTGCGGCCGGGCAAGGCATCGCCGCCCTTGTGGAAGTGGCCGAGCACCTGGGCGACGCGTCGATCTTGCACCTGCGCGTGCAGGGCCTGGCCGAGCTGCTGCATGCCAAGGTGGGCGCGGCCAACGCCAGCCTGTCGGCCGGGCAGGCAGTGGGCCTGCATACCGACGCTTCTTGGGCCCTGACCTTCGACGCCGCCGGCCGACGTATCGACTGACAGCGAAAAGCCATGCGAACCAATCATCTGCAAAAAACCCTTCGGGCCTTCGGTTGCTACACCGCCTGGGCTGCCCCGCTGGCCGGTGCGCTGGCGCTGGGCGCAGCACCGGCGGCTCACGCCAATGCATTGCGCGTGCCGGCCAACTACCAACTGGTGTGGTCCGACGAATTCGACGTCGATGGCCTGCCCGACCCGGCCAAGTGGGCCTACGACACCGGCATGAACAAGGCCGGCTGGCACAACCGCGAACTCCAGTACTACTCGGGCCCGCGGCCGGAGAACGCGCGCGTCAAGGGCGGGCGCCTGGTCATCACCGCACGCAAGGAGTCGCTGTCGAAGGCGCTCGACTGGGGCGGCCAGCGCTACACCTCGACGCGCCTGATCACGCAGGGCAAGCGCGACTGGACCTACGGCTTCTTCGAGGTCCGCGCCAAGCTGCCCTGCGGCCAGGGCACCTGGCCGGCGATCTGGATGCTCAACCGCGACGTGGTCTGGCCGTCCGGCGGCGAGCTCGACATCATGGAGCACGTGGGCCGCGAGCCCGGTCGTGTCTTCAGCACCGTGCACACCGCGGCCGGCCACGGCGCCCAGGGCACAGGGGCCGCGACCCTGGTGCCGGACGCCTGCACAGCTTTGCACAACTACCAGATGCACTGGACGGCCGAGTCGGTCCGCTTCGGCATCGATGGCGTTGTTCACTCCGAATACAAGAACACGCGACAGGGCAGCGAGCGCTGGCCGTTCGACACGCCGCAGTTCCTGATCCTCAACATCGCCGTCGGCGGCGACTTCGGCGGCGCGGTCGACGATGCCGTCTTTCCGGTGTCGATGGAAGTCGAGCACGTGCGCGTGTATCAGAAGGCGCCGTAGCCGGCGCCATCGATGAAGCCACGCGATGGGCAACTGGACAGGGCGCCCGATGCTTGACGGCCGATGGCGCATCACCGCCGTGGTGCTGATGCTGGGCCTGTCGCCGCTGACCGCATCGGCCGCCGACCGGGCCTTTGCCTGGCCCGTCGGCGCGCGCGCTGCCGTGAGCCTGGCCTACGACGATGCGCTGGACAGTCAACTCGATCATGCGATCCCTGCGCTCGACCGCCATGGGCTGAAGGCTACGTTCTATTTGACCCTGGCCAGCAGCACCATCACGCACCGCCTCGACGAATGGCGCAGGGTTGCCCGGGCGGGGCATGAACTGGGCAATCACAGCCTGTTCCACCAATGTTCAAGGGCAGGTCCAGGGCGCGAATGGGTGCCGGATCACCGCAACCTCGACACGACGCGGGCGGCCGAGATGCGCGACCAGGTGCTGCTGGCGAACAGCTTTCTCCACGCCATCGATGGCGCGCGCGAGCGCACCTTCACACCCCCGTGTGGTGACCTGATCGCGTCCGGCGAGAACTATGTCGAGGCCCTGAAGCCGGCGTTCGTGGCAATGCGAACGCCTGGCGCAGCTGTCGTCGGTGAGATGTCCGCGCTCGATCCCTTCAGCGTGGGTGCCGTCGCTTACTCCGACGTGACCGGGCAGCAGCTGATTGCCATCGTCGAGCAAGCCGCTGCCCGCGGAACGATGGCCCATCTGACCTTCCACGGCGTTGGAGCGGACTACCTCGCCGTGTCGCGCGAGGCCCACGACGAGCTACTGAAGTACCTGGCCGAGCGTCGGCACATCTTCTGGACAGACACCTTCATCTCGATCATGAAGTACGTCCGCGCCCACCCAGCATCCGAGGCAGCCCGGTGACCGCCTCGGCATCTACCACCCTGACGGAGGTTCCCATGAACGGATTTCAATCGGCGCGCACGCGTCTGGTCAAGGCCGCCGCTGCACTGGCGCTGGCCGCGATCACGGTGGGCGCAGTCGCGCAGCAATGCCCGGCCAACGTGCCGGTCTTCGCCGACGAGTTCAACGGCACGGCGCTTGACCTGAGCAAATGGGAGGTGATGGTCGGCGACGGCTGCAGCTACGGCCTGTGCGGCTGGGGCAACAACGAGCTGCAGTCCTACCAGGCGGCCAATGCCACGGTGGCCAACGGCTTGCTGACGATCACCGCAAAGAAGGAGCGCATCGGCTCGAAGAACTACAGCTCGGCGCGACTGCGCACGCTCAACCTGGGCGGGCAGTGGCAGCACGGGCGTTTCGAGGCGCGCATCAAGACCGTCACCGGCCGTGGCCTGTGGCCGGCATTCTGGATGCTGCCGAACACCACGGTAGCCTGGCCGGCCAGCGGCGAGATCGACATCCAGGAGTCGACCGGCCAGCGCGCGATGTTCAACTACGGCACGATGCACTATGGGCCGTCGAACAGCGCGCACCAGCAGCTCAGCACCGCCGTGTACACGCAGCCCGATACCCTGGCCGACGCCTTCCACGTCTACGCCGTGGAATGGACGCCCAGCCGCATCAGCTGGTTCATCGACGGTGTGCTCTATGCCACGCGCACGCCCGCCGACATGGCCAACGCCGCGGACTGGACCTTCGAGAACTACGCCTACTACCTGATCCTCAACCTCGCGGTCGGCGGCAACCTCGGCGGCACGGT
>JANOKY010000366.1:0-3319 GCA_031419635.1 Burkholderiales bacterium
GAACTTGCTGGCGGCCTTTTCCACGCCATTGCACAAACTCAGGATCGGCCAGCCGGTTTCGGTCTGCCAGTAGTTGTCGACGATCGGTTTACCCAGGGCATCGGCGATCCACTTGGCCGTCGTCTCGTCGAGCGGCTCGCCGGCCAGGAACAGGGCGCGCAGCGACGACAGGTCGTGCTTCTTCAATGCCTGCGGGTCGTGTTTCTTCAGCACCCGCACGGCGGTCGGCGCGCTGAACATCACGCTGACTTTGTACTTCTCGACCAGGCTCCACCAGATCGCCGCGTCGGGCCGGATCGGCAGGCCTTCGTAGAGGATCGTGGCCATGCCGGCGATCAACGGGCCGTAGACGATATAGCTGTGGCCGACGACCCAGCCGATGTCGCTGGTGGAGAAATAGGTTTCGCCGGGCTGGCCGCAGAAGATGTGCTTCATGCTCGCGGCGAGTGCCACTGCGTAGCCGCCGGTATCGCGCTGCACGCCCGTGGGCATGCCGGTGGTGCCGCTGGTGTATAGCGTGTAGCTCGGGTGCGTGGACGCCAGCCAGACGCAGGGCACGACGCTGTCGCGGTGCTGTTCGCGCAAGGGCGCGTAGTCAGCGTCGCGGCCGGCCACGCGCTGCATGGCGGCAAGGCCGCGGTCGATCAGCAAGACCTTGCCGGGCTTGTGGGTCGCCAACTGAATCGCCTCGTCGAGCAGCGGCTTGTAGGCCATCACCTTGCCGGCGCGGCTGCCCGCGTCGGCGCTGACGATCACCTTGGGCTCGGCATCGTCGATGCGCGTGGCCAGGCTGCCGCTGGCAAAGCCGCCGAACACGACGGAGTGGATCGCACCGATGCGCGCGCAGGCCAGCATCGCGAACACCGCCTCCGGAATCATCGGCATGTAGATCAGTACCCGGTCGCCCACCTGAACACCCAACGACAGCAGCACCGCGGCCATGCGCTGCACTTCGTCGTGCAGTTGCGCGAACGAGTAGACCTTTTCCTGCTCGACCTCGGTCGAGACCCAGACCAGCGCGTTTTGGTTCGCACGCACGGCCAGATGCCGATCGACCGCGTTGTGGCACAGGTTGGTGGTGCCGCCGACGAACCAATTCGCGAATGGCGGCTTGGCGTAATCGCAGACTTGCGTGAACGGGCGCTGCCAGTCGATCAACAGCGCCTGTTCGGCCCAGAAGACGTCACGGTCATCGATCGAGCGGCGGTAGAAGTCGGCGTAGGTCACGGTATTGTCTCCAGATCGTTGGGCGGGTTCAGGCAATGCGCACCACCAGCCGGCCGCGCACGCGCCCGGCCATCAGGTCCTGGGCGCGGGCGATGGCCTCGGGCAGCGCGATCTCTTCGGTGATGCGTTCGAGAAGGGCCACGTCGAGGTCGCGCGCCAGGCGCTGCCAGGCTTGTTCGCGGCGCGCCAAGGGCGCCATCACGCTGTCGATACCGGCCAGCGTGACGCCGCGCAGGATGAACGGCATGACGGTACCCGGCAGGTCGGCGCCCTGCGCCAGGCCGCAGGCCGCAACGGTGCCGCCATAGCGCGTTTGCGCCAGGGCATTGACGAGGGTCTGGCTGCCGACGGCGTCGACCACCGCCGCCCAGCGCTCCTTTTGCAGCGGCTTGCCGGGCGCGGACAGCGTGGCCCGGTCGATGATGTCGGCGGCGCCCAGGGCGTTCAGGTAGTCGGCCTCGCCGGCCTTGCCGGTGGCGGCCACAACCTTGTGGCCCAGGCGCGCCAGCAAGGCCACGGCGACGCTGCCGACACCGCCCGTGGCCCCCGTCACCAGGACCTCGCCATCCCCTGCCTTGACACCGTGTTGTTCGAGCGCCAGCACGCACAGCATCGCGGTGTAGCCCGCCGTGCCGATGGCCATCGCCTGCCGCGCGCTGAACGCATCCGGCAAACGGACCAGGCCGTCGCCGGCCAGCACCGCCTGTTCGGCCAGGCAACCCCAGCGCGATTCGCCCACGCCCCAGCCGTTGTGCACCACGCGGTCGCCGGCCTGCCAGCGGGGGTGGCGGCTTTCGACCACGGTACCGGCGCCGTCGATGCCCGGCACCATCGGCCACAGCCGCACCACCGCGCCCTGGTTGGTCAGCGCCAGGCCGTCCTTGAAATTCAGCGTCGAGTAATCGACAGCGATGCGCACATCGCCCACGGCCAACGCTGCCAGGCGCGAATCGTCGAGCGTTTCCAGGCCGGCGCGAAAGCCCGCCTCGTCCTTGTGCAAAACCAGGGCCCTGAACATGCGTGGTATCTCCGGCGGGTTGATGGCGATTGCAGGCGATGCGACTGACAAGCGGCTGACGATGAATACTCGAACTCACCTGCAATAGGCGTCACAAGTGGTTGAAAAGGCGGGGGTTTTTCCCAGGTGCTTCGGCGCGCTGCGTGCTACGCTGGCGGCCATGACCCCGGCCCCCCGCCGCACCCGCACCCGCACAGGCCTGACGCCGCGCCGCGCCGCCTGCTGGGTGCTGATCATGCTCGCGTCTGCGCCCGCCTGGGCCGCCACCGAGTCGCCAATCGATCCGCTGCAGGCCCTGCTGGCCGAGCGCGGCGTACTGCCCGCCTCGGCCACGCTGAGCGCGACGGTGCGCGAGCGCACGGCCGAGTTGGTGATCGCGGCGATGAACTTCGTCGGCGTGCCGTACCGGCGCGGCGGCAACACGGCCGACAGCGGCTTCGATTGCAGCGGCTTCACCCGCCACATCTTCGAGCTGAGCCTGGGCCTGGTGCTACCCCGCCGCGTCGACGACCAGGCCAGCGCGGGCGGCCTGGTCAGCATCGATAAATCCGATCTGCGCCCGGGCGACCTGGTGTTCTTCAACACCTTGAAGCGTACCTTCTCGCATGTCGGCATCTACGTTGGTGACGGCCGCTTCATCCATTCGCCCAAGAGCGGCAGCGAGGTGCGCCTCGAAGACATGCGCTATGCCTACTGGGCCCAGCGCTTCACGGGCGCACGGCGTGCGGCCGCGGCCAATCCGGCTGCCGCCACCGAATCGACCCTGCTCAGCGCCAGCCGCTGAGCCACGCGGCACAATCGCCGCATGGGCGAAGCCTCGATCCCTGCCAGCGTGATCCCGATTGCCGACCTGCGCTACCGCGCAGCCGTGCCGGCCATCCCTGCCACGCTGCGCCCGGCCAACGGCCAGCTCACCGACGCGCTCGGCCGGCCGCTGCGCGACCTGCGCATCTCGGTCACCGACCGCTGCAACTTCCGCTGCAGCTACTGCATGCCCAAGGAAGTCTTCGACCGCGATTACGCCTTCCTGCCGCAAACCTCGCTCTTGAGTTTCGAGGAGATCACACGTCTGGC
>JANOKY010000367.1:0-6636 GCA_031419635.1 Burkholderiales bacterium
TGCCGCAGGCACCGAGGCGATGCGCCGCGAGGTGCTGCCGCGCGTGGCCTCGGGTGTGTTCAGCGCGCTGCTGCTGGCGGCGGTGAGCTGCGCGGTGACCCTGGTGGTGGCCTACCTGTCGGTGTATGGGCCGGTGAGCACCGGCCTGGCGGCCTACACGCGCACGGTGGGCCATGTCTTCAATCCGGCGGTGTCGCTGATCCTCGGGCTGAAAATTCTCTTCCTCGCCGTTGCGGTGGCCCTGGTGCCCGTGGCCGCGGTGCTCGACGCCGCACCTGCCCGGCGCCGCGCGGCGAGTCCCGAGTTGCAGGGCCTGGTGCGGATGTTCATGGTCATCCTGCTGATCGAGGCCGCCTCGCTGGTGGGCAACTACTACTGAAGGCCCGGCACTTTGCATCCCATGAAGGAAGACGCTTCCCCCGCACCGCCCGTGCCGGTCGCCCACCTGCAATTCAAGGCCGCCCTGCTGCTGGCCCTGTTCGTGCTGCTGGTGGGCGCCACCGTGCTGTACCTGATGTATGCGCGCGGCGCCTTCGAGAGCACGCAGCGGCTGGTGCTGGTGGCCGAAGATTCCGAAGGCGTGAGCGTGGGCATGGACATGACCTTCGCCGGCTTCCCGATCGGCCGCGTGCGCCGCATCGAACTGGCCCCAGACGCCAACGCCCGCATCGTCATCGACGTGCCGACGAAGGATGCGCATTGGCTGCGCACATCGAGCATGTTCACCCTCGTGCGCAGCCTCGTCGGCGGCGCCACCTTGCGCGCCTACAGCGGTGTGCCGACCGACCCGCCGCTGCCCGACGGCGCCGAGCGCAAGGTGCTGATCGGCGACACCGCCGCCGAGCTGCCGCGCCTGGTGGCGTCGGCACGCGAGCTGCTGCAGAACCTGGCGCAACTGTCGGCTTCCGACGCGGCGCTGGCCACCAGCCTGGCCAACCTGCAAGCGCTGACCGAACGAGGCAAGGGCCCGCGCGGCGCCCTGGGCATGCTCGGCAGCGATGCCGATGCGCAGCAGATCAGCAGCGCATTGGCCCGCACCAACGCGCTGCTGGCGCGCCTGGACGGCATCGCCGCGAAGGCCGACACCCAGATGCTCGGCCCCGATGGCTTGCTGCGACACGGCCGCGCCTCGGTCGTCGAACTCGGCGCGCTGCTGGCCGACGCGCGGGCTTCGCTGAAACGCGTCGACGCGGTGCTGGCCGAAGCGCAGGCAGTGGCCGGCAACGTGCGCACTGCCACCGCCGATCTCGGCGCGCTGCGCAGCGAGGTCGACGCCACCGTGCGCAAGGTCGAGCAACTGGTCGAAGAGGTGAATCGCAAATGGCCCTTCGCGCGCGAGACGGAGCTGAAACTGCGATGACTCTTCGCCGAAAGTGGCTTGCCAGCCTGATCGTGGCCGGGGCCCTCGCGGCCTGTGCCAGCGGCCCGCCCGTGCCCGATTGGCAGGCCAACGCCAAGGCCGCGATCGACCAGGCCACCAGCGCCTACCTGTCGGGCGACAGCGCGGGCGAGGCGCGCGCGTTCGAGCGGGCGCGCGAGCAGATCTCGCGCACCGGCCGGCCCGAGCTGCTGGCGCGGGCCGAGCTGATGCGCTGCGCGGCGCATGTTGCGAGCCTGGTGTTCGAGCCCTGCCAGGGCTTCGAGAAGCTGCGCGCCGATGCCGCGCTGCCGGAGCGTGCCTATGCCGACCACCTCACAGCGCGAGCGTTGCCGCGTGACGCGATCGAGCGCCTGCCACCCGCGCAGCAGGCGGTGGCTACAGCCGTTGCCGGCGGCGATGCGGCCAGCGCCAGCGTGCAGGGCATCGAAGACCCACTGTCCCGGCTGATCGCAGTGGCCGTGCTGTTCCAGGCCGGCAAGGCCAGCCCGGCGACGATCGCGCTGGCAGCCGAGACGGCCTCGGCACAGGGTTGGCGGCGCCCCTTGCTGGCCTGGCTCGAAGTGCTGGCCTTGCGCGCCGAACGCGGCGGCGCGGCGGACGAAGCGCAGCGCCTGCGCCGGCAGATGCAGTTGGTGCAAGGCGCGAAGTAGGGCATCAAAAACCTACCGGCCGGGCGGGTCGGGCACGAAGCCGGCGTGGTTGGAGGGGAACGGGCGCGGACGGGCGCTCGCATGCGGATCGGCAATGACACCGGCCGCGACCAGGCGCTCGAAGCTGTCGTACTCGAGTTGGCTCACCTGCTCCGGCGACGCGCTGGCGCGCTCGAAACTCGTGCGTTGCGACACCGACCATTCACGCTGCCCGTGACCGGTGCCGAGCTTGCTGCTGGCGGCATCCGCCGCCGCGCTCTGCTCGCGCAACGGCGCTTGCGCAGCCCCCAGCGCGCCGGCTGCGGCCGCATCGGCGCGGCGTTCAGAACGCGCCGCGATCGGCGGTGCCTCGACAACCGGCGGCGGTGGCAGGCGCTCGCGGAACACCGCCATGCCGATCACGCCGACGTTGCCCGGCCGCCCCATCTGCGCGGCATACGAGCGCTCGATCGGCGCGAACTCGAACGCGGCCACCTCGGTGCCCGATTTGCGCCAGCCATTGATGTCGGCCCAGCGGCCGGGGTCGAGCACGTAGCCGGTTTGGTGCCAATCGGCGGTCTCGCCCGAGACCACGTTGATGCCGTCGACCGACAGCACCACCAGCACCCGCGCGCCAGTGAGGTTGCGAATGCGCAGCGCGTAGCGCGCGCCGGGGCGGCCGGCAATGAAGCGGCGTGCGTCCTTGGCGTAGGCCGGCAGCACCTGCCCACTGTCGCGGTCGAAGACCTCGAGCGAGGTCAGGCCCTGGTGGGCCAGGGCGGGCGATGCGCAGCCGGCCAGCGCGAACATCGCGGCGGCCGAGGCGGTGGCAGTGAGCAGGCGGCGCCGGGTGAGGGCGGCGGGTCGGTCGGTGTGGTTCATGGCGGCCTCTGGGTGGATGTGCAGTCTTCTACGCACCAGGCGGCCGAGCGGGGTTAAACGAAATCAAGCTCTTTGCAGGCCGTCGCGCTCATCGTTCCAACTGGCGGCGATCCAGCGGCTCGGCCTTGCACGGCTCGAAGATGCGCACCGTGCAGCCGGCGCACACATTGGCGTCGAGTTGGCGGTACAGGGTGCCGATCGCGTCGTCGCCGAGCTTGAAGAAGTTCTCGGCGCCGATCTCGTCGAACACGCCGCAGCGGCGCAGCATCGCCAGCGGCTCGTCTTTCATGTGGAAGATGTCCAGCGCGCCGCCGAGCGTGCGGCGCCGACGCGCCTCTTGCGCCAGCAACTGCGCGCCGGCCAGATCGACGAAGTTGATGCCCGAGGCCAGCAGCAGCAGGTGCTTGTGCATCGGCTGGTTGACGTCGATCTGCTGCATCGCCTCTTGCAGGTGGCTGACGGCGCCGAAGAAGATCGAACCGTGGATGCGCACGACCTTCAGTTGCGGGCAATCGCGCAGCCCGGTGGCGGCGCTGAAGGCCGGCGGATGCTGGCGCGGCAGGGGCTTGACGTCTTCGAGCGGCGGCTGCGAGGTGCGGTTCAGGTACAGCCTCAGCGACAGCAGCACGCCGATGTAGATCGCGAATTCGAGGTCCAGCGTCAGGGTGGCGACGAAAGTCGGGGCCAGGACCGTGGTTGGCGCGTTCGCGCTGCCGCTTGCTGGCCGTGGCGCTGTCAAACGCGTCGAGCGCGCTGCTGGTGCCGACCGCCGTGGTGCAATACCTGGGCCTGCTGGCCGAGCGCTGGCTGTTCTTCGCCGAGGCCAATCACCCGCAGAATCTGTACTACCAGCGCATGGCCTGAGGGCCTGCGCGCAAGGATGCCCATGACCGAAGCCCCACCCGCGCCGCCGCTGCCCGATCGGCTTTCAACCGACCCGCGCAGCCCGCATCACATCGCCGCCGTGTTCGAGCACGAGGTCGGCATTCGCTTGAACGACAAGGAGCGCTTCGATGTCGAGGAGTACTGCATCAGCGAAGGCTGGGTGAAGGTGCCCGTCGGCAAGAAGGTGGATCGCAAAGGCCATCCGCTGACGATCAAGCTGAAGGGCAGGGTTGACGCGTTCTACCGGCGCCCTGATGCGGTCGACGCGATCGACCCGGTCGAGGCCCCATAGCGCCGGCCGGCGTCACCACACGAGCGGGTGCACGCGGTACAGCTCGGCCAGTTCGCGGTACACCGCGGGCGCTTCGGCCGCCAGCGCGCGCGGCCGCTCGAAGAACACTTCGGTGACGACCGCGAAGAACTCGGCCGGGTCGCTGGCGCCGTAAGCGTCGATCACCTCCGAGGGCTCGTGCCGAAGCCGCTCGAGGGCCGCGCCCATCACCTCGGCCCAGCGCCGACGCAATAGCGCATTGGGCCGCCAGGGCTGGCCATCGGCAACGCCGCTGTCCTGGTCGACCTGGTGGGCGAACTCATGCAGGCAGACGTTGCGGCCATCGCTCGCATCCTTCGCGCCGGCCAGCACCTCGGCCCAGGCCAGGATCACCTGGCCCTGAGCCCAGGATTCGCCGGCCAGCGCCTTGCGCTGCACCTGCACCAGGCCGTCACCGAGCGGGCGCTCGTGGTGGACGACGAAGGCATCGGGATAGACCAGGATCTGGCGCAGCCGCGGGTAGTAATCCGGCCGCACGTGGCCGAGCAGCAGCAGGCAGGCCTGCGCGGCGATGGTCACGCGCACTTCATCGCTGATGGCCTGGCCCTGGCAGCCGATGAAGGTCTTCTCGGCAACGAAGACCTGAATATGGCGCTTGAGCTGGCGCTGCAAGTCGGCCGGCAGGCGCGCCACCACCGGCACGCGCCGACACAGGATGCGCCGCCACGCCGCCGGGAACGGCAAGGCCCGCAGCCGTTCCCGACGGCGCTCGGTCCACCACGGCTGGGCGGCCAGCGCCAGGCTGCCGAGCAGCAGCAGCGAAGCCACGGCCAGCAGCGGCAGCGCGGCGGTGAGCGTCACAGGGTTCACCGGCTGCAGATGGGCCTGCGGCGCGCAAATTCAAGCTGCGCCGACCGGCCCCTGGCCTGAAATGCACCTGCAAACAGCGTCTGTTCCAGCGATCACCGGACGGCGCAAGCGCCGACAGTCGGTGCTCAGCGCCGATCAGAACTTCGTCGCATCGATTCCTTCGACTCAGATCAAATCAGGTGAAATCCGTGACGCAACCCTCCAAGGTCTTCCGTGCCCTGGTCGCCGCCGGCCTGTGCAGCACGCTCGGCGCTCCGGCCTTTGCCGACGCCCAGTCCGATCGACTTCAGGCGCTGGAGAAGCGCCTCGAAGGCAGCGTGAAAATCATCGAGACGCTGTCGGCGCGAATCGCCGAGCTGGAGCGCCAGGCGAAGGCGGCCCCGGCCCTTGCATCAGCGCAGGCGGCGCAGGCGGTACAGGCGGTACAGGCGGTACAGGCGCAAACGATGGCCACGCTGCAGGACAGTGTGACCCAACTCTCCGAAGGCCTGAACCGGCGCAGCAGCGACAGCGGGTTGCCGGTGCACGGCTTCGCCGATGTCGGTGCCGCCTGGTCGTCGGGCAACGATCCGGGCAAGCTGCGTGGCTTCAACGCCGGCACGCTCGACCTGTACCTCACGCCGCAGTTCGGCGATCGGGTCAAGGGCCTGGCCGAGCTGGTGGTCGAGTACGGGCAGGATGGCGGCGTCGCCGTGGACCTGGAGCGGCTGCAACTGGGCTACACCGTGAACGATGCGCTGACGGTCTGGCTCGGCCGCTTCCACACCCCCTACGGTTTGTGGAACACCGACTTCCACCACGGCGCCAACCTGCAGACTTCGATCAGCCGGCCGCGCTTCATCGAGTTCGAAGACAAAGGCGGCATCCTGCCGGCGCATTCGGTGGGGGGCTGGGCCAGCGGCAAGACCGCGCTGGGCGGCGGCAAGCTGACGTACGACGCCTACCTCGCCAACGGGCCGCGCATCGCCGAGCGCACGCTCGACTTCAGCGCCTACACCGATGGCAACGCCAACAAGATGCTCGGCGGCAACCTCGGCTACCAGGCCGGCGGTGCACTCAGCGGCCTGACACTCGGCGTGCACGCGTTCGGCTCGACCGTCGAGGTCCACGACAACAACGCCGCGGTGATCAGCGCCACCAAGCTGCGCATGGCCGGCGCCTACGTCAGCTACGACGAGAACGATTGGGAAGTCATCGGCGAGGTCTACCACTTCGCCAACGTCGACCTCGGCAGCAACACCCGTCACGCCAGCAACCTCGGCTTCCTTCAGCTTGGCCGTGCCTTCGGTGCCTGGACGCCGTTCTTGCGCTTCGAGCGCGCCGCGCTGGACCCGGCCGACCACTACTTCCGCAGCCAGGCCTCGGGCCGGTCTTACCGCCGCGCCGCGTTCGGCCTGCGCTATACGCTCGACCCGCGATCGTCCTTCAAGTTCGAACTCAGCGACACCAGCGACAGCGCGGCCGACCTGATCGACGAGACCGGCGCGGTGCTGCCGTTCACCGCCCGCAGCTACCGGCGCGCGGCGTTCCAGTACTCCGTGGCTTTCTGAGGGACAACATCATGACCACCCTCTACAAGCCGACCGCCATCGCCCTGGGTCTGATGGCCGCGTTCATGCAAGCCCCCGCCAACGCCGGTGAAGTGATCGCCCATCCCGCCTTGACGCTCAGTGCCGACGAGGTCCGGGAAGTCTTCTTCGGCGACAAGCAACTCGCCG